>CAYWRV010000019.1:0-18592 GCA_964460865.1 uncultured Smithella sp.
AAATGAAATAGCCCAGGGCGATGCCGGCAAAAGCCAGCGGATTGACCAGCCACCATTTTTCGATAAAACCCAGATGCACTCCTCGATTGGGAAGGTCCAAAAGCCATTCCCCCAGAAAAGGAATCAATGAGTCACTCAACGTGGCAATTCCGACCGAGCCTACATAACCGACCAGCACGACACGCCAGAGACTGGATCTGGTGTGGATACGGTACATGGAGGTGGTGACCAGAGCGCTCAAAAGGACGTGCAGGGGATGGAAAAACCAAAACAACGTATCGGCCACACCACGCGGCACCTGAAACTGAACAAACAACGCCATGATGACAATGCCCGTGACGGCACCGAAAGAGGTAAAGGGCGCGTGTGTTTTAAGCTCATGGGCAATCTCTGAAACTCTCATTTAACCACCTGCCTTTTTGTAGTCCTGTCCCGGGACGGCCACATAGGTGCCTACAGGATACCCGGAGTGGCGGCTGATGACGCCGCATTTTGTCCGAAACAGAAAAAAGATGGGACGGTTCACGTCCGCAAGACTTTCGTAATTTCCCTGCCCTTTGGCAATGATCATGTCGGCACGGTCAAAGTATCCGCGAAACTCGTCACTGCAATCGGCAAGAATGGTTCCCGGTGCGTCGGAGCCGTTGTCAATCACCACCGCCAGCTCATCGAGACCGGCAGCCAGTGCGTCGGGAAGGGTCGCGTCATTGATCACCGGCCTGCCGCGCACCGCCAGTGTGATTTTCGCCTTACCCAGCCTTTCGATGAGGAGGCGGTCAAAAAATATTTCACCTGCGTTGTCCGCCAGATACAGAATGTTTTCCGCCTTTTTTACCGCTTCATTAAACGCTTCCGGATCCCCGAAGATGGGCTGGAGCGGCGCGCTTTGCAGCTCGGCGTAAACATCGCCGAATCCCAGATTGTTTTTGGCTCCCAGGTCGATGATGTTACCGGTTATGGCGTAGCGCATGGCCATTGTCAAAGGGTCGGAACACTCGCTGATCCGCCGGCGGATGGCCGGCATCAGGCGGGCCGCCAGTTCATTTTGACGGTCTTTGGCCCCCCGGTAGGGGTCTTCGCCGGGCAGAATGTCACGCAGGCGCCGGTGGATCATCTGGGCGGTCACAGGCGGTGGCGCGTCAAGATCAATCTCCGGCAGCCACTGAAGGACAGAGCGCATAAGTAACTTACGCTCGCGATCATCCTCTACAGCCAGTGCAACCGCCTGCGCGGCCTGACGCACGTAACAGGGTATGCAATCCATGGATGGTGTCATTTTGCCTTGTACTCCCGTTTACCTCTTTTGGCGGCGGTTTCCTCATCAACCTCATCCTGCCAGCCGCTTTTTTTCACATCGAAGAGGTCAAACTTCCTTGTATAAGGCTTTATGTCCAGAAGCGGAGTGCCGTCCAGAATATCCGCTCCGTCGAAATGGACAATATTGCCCTCCACTTTCAGAAGCTCCACCACACTTAACCCGATCGGGTTGGGTCGGAAGGGGGCACGGGTGGAAAAAATACCGCGGTCAACATCCTGCAAAAACGGCTTGACCGTCAGCTTCACCTCACGACACTCATGAAAAGAGTACAGTAAATAAATGTGGGAAAAACCGTCGAGGTCTTTGAGACCCTCGGCATATTCCGGACACACTTCTGCATAGCCGCGGCAGCCGCGGGCGTAAACCGGCTGGATCGGCGTTTCCCGCGCCCGGGTGTGTTCGCTGTGGATGGTGCCGATGGCGTGATAGACAATGCCATTCGATCGGCTCACGCCCAGTGCCCTTCCACATCGGCCACCGACGCTTCCACGAGTTTCCCGTCCCTGTAGCGCTTAAGCGCCTCACCGGTTGTTGCCGCGTCCGTGTTGTAAATTTTGATGCCAGCCGCCTGTAAAACTCTGAAAGCCTTGGGGCCGCAATGGCCGGTGATGAGTGCGCCCACGCCCAGACGGGCGATGTTTTGTGCGGACTGGATGCCCGCTCCCTGAGCTGCGTTCAAATTCTGATTGTTATCCACGATTTCAAATGAGTCGTTGTCCAGATCGTAAATCATGAATTTCGGCGCCCGGCCGAAACGACTGTCGAGCGGGGCAGTGAGATCATTTCCAGATGTCGTGATCGCTATTTTCATTTCATTCCTTTCTTTTAGTAAAGCCGCCATGTAAATCCTTCAGCGGCGCGACTCGTAACAATGTGCAGTTCACGTTTATTCTCTTACCATGCCGGCCCCGCATTCGGGGCACTTCAGTTGCGTGCAGGGAACGCCCCGCTCATGCGGCTTGGTGTAGCCACAGTTGGTGCAGCGGCAGACTCCAGCCACTCCGCCGGCAACAGGGCCCCCCATGCGGCCTCTTCCTCCGCCGGTGCGTCCCTGGCCTGCACCTGCCCCCATGCCGCGGCCCGCTCCTCTTCCTCCGCGATTTGCAGGACTCACAATTACCCCTCCTTTCGAGACTTTCGCCTTTAAAACAAAAATACAGCTGCCGCTACGACAGTTGTATAATCACCCGTTTTCAACACCGCTGATTGTGTTGTGTTGCGGGTCCGTACGATTTTCCCGCTTATCTTGAACAGCTCCTTTTTTTCATCCCAGCCCTCATCGACGCTGAAATCAATCCCCAAAGTCGAGGCGAGCATCGCCGCCGCCAGGTCCTCCGCATAATCGCCTGTCTGTTTCTCGGTGAAGCCGAAACTGTGATGCTCGCTGATGTAGCCGTAAGCGTTTGCATCCTGCGGAAGGGCGCAGCCCACCGATGCGGCCAGCAGCCGTTTAGGTTCATTTGAACAGCAACGGCTCATCACGCAAAACGTGATCGCACCCGACTGAAGCCTTTTCAGACCTTCCGCTCTGGAAATTATCCTGCAGCCGGGCGGAACGATGCTGGACACCTGCACCAGATTACATTTTTCAATGCCCGCGTTGCGCAGCGCCAGTTCGAAGGAATGAAGCTGCTCACGATGCGTGCCGACGCCTTTGGTAAAAAACAACTCTTTGGGTATGGATCTGTTCAATGGTCTGTTCTCCTTTTCCTTGAAGTGACCGGCCTTCGTAACTGCACGGCCTGTGTCATAGCTGCGGGTAAAACTGTCCCGCCGGTTATTTAAGGCGTGTTTTCAGATCAGACAGCGCCTTTTTCACTTCATCGGTACCGACATATTTTTTTGTCTCCGACGCGGAATACCTGATAACACACGTCGGGGTCGCGTCAATTCCTTTTTCTCGAATAAGAGCGTTCAGCTCGGCAAATACCGGTTTTTCATCAATCTTTTTCCAGATGATATTTTTATTTCTTAAATGGGCGATAAGCTTTTCCTCCGCGTTGAGGCGATTTATTTGAGCGGCTTCAAACAGGACCCGGCGCAGCCGCAAAACACTTTCCACATCGCCTGCGGCATGCACTCCGTAAAGATAATATCTGGCATACATCGGTGAAAGACGGGTGGTGGGAACGTCGGCAAAAACAAGTTTCGCCCCTCCGGTCGCCAGAATCTCTTTCAGGTCTGACTCCGCACTTGCATCAAGTATGCGGCAGGGTCTGCAAAAATAATCGGAAAACATGATAATTTCACATGAACCTTTTCCCAGGGAAGGGAGCCCGCCTGGACTTTCCTGTCCGTAGGCGGGTGTTACAGAGCCGGAAAAGGTCATCACGACAAACAGATACCCTAAAACCGCGGCTGCAAGCAGTGGAAAGGAGCGAATTTTCACAAGCGGCAAGTCTGCCTCGCCCAGAAAATACAGCCACATACGGCGACGGTTTTCCCGCCAGGCGGAAGGTAATTCATAATTGATGATAAACATTAAAATCACCGTCACTGAAAAAGCCAGACAAAACGGGCAGTAAATATCATTTTGAATCTGGAAGGCATATAAATGAATCTCTACGCCCAGGCCGCCTGCGAGGCAGGCACGCACCAGGCCCGTCTGACCAAAAGCGGTAAGGAGGATCAGGACCGTCATGAAGGCGATCCCCACCCACTTCAGATCTATGCCGAAAATATCCCCCTTGAGATAGCTGCAGGCCGTATCGCAGTGGTTGTAGTACGCCATGATCCCGATCCCGGTCAGAGCAAGGGCGACTGTGGGAATCCAACGGTATTTTTTCAATAAGCCGGTCATATTCTTCGCCTAATTTCGAGTATTTATTTATCCGATGCCGCCTTCAAAAACGGAATCGCCCCCGTCCGCCACCGCCTTGCGGGCCGCGCCCGCAGCCTCCGCCGCGATGTCGGCGCTTACCTCCTGCGTACGTGCGGCGGCAGCCGGGCAGGAAGAAATTTGCCTGATCCAGGCGATCGGCCTGGTAGGCATTGATAACTTCATCAACGCTCCCGCGCACGAAGGGATGAATTTTAATGCCGCGCGCGGCGATACAATTCTCCATCGGCCGTGAGATCGCTCCACAAATCAGCACTCCTATCCCCTGGCGTGTCATTTCCGCGGCGCGCCCCACAGGGTCATTGGCCGAAAACCGGTAAGATGACGGGCGCTTGCTCCCGATGCCAGAGGAATCGAAAATTAAAAGCTCGTTCGCCGCATCAAAAACGGTGGATATGTTCCCTCTATGTACTGATAAAGCCAGTTTCATAAAAATCCTTGAGCCGACACTATAAGCGAGGCGACCAATCTAAAATATCACAGCAAGAGCAATGCCATAGCCTGAAAATAAAATCTCATGTAATATCAATCTAATAACACATCAGGCGGCCGGCGCCAACACTTCCGCGTCGCGATAACGCAACACCTTGGTAACAATAATTGCAAAAATGCGAACACTCACATCTTATCGGATTTAAGGCCCAGCGCGTTCAGTCTCCGGTACAGTGTACTTTTATGAATACCGAGTTTTTTGGCCGTGAGGGCGCGATTACCGTTATTTTCCCTTAAAGACTCCAGAAGAAACTGCGCCTCGAGATCACGAAAGGAACGGGCAGCGCCGGCGGAGGCCACGTTAGACAAGCCGGATATATGCTCAGGCAGATGTTTTCTTTCAATGAGCCCGCCCTTGCATAGTATAAATGCCCGTTCGATGATATTGGAAAGCTCACGGACATTGCCGGGCCAGTCATATTCCATTAAAGCAGCCATAGCGCCTGCGTCAACTCCTTCAATTGATTTTTTTTGCAGCATATTAAAGTGACCGATAAAATGGTCGGCAAGAAGCGCAATGTCCTCACGACGTTCACGCAGAGGCGGCAGACTGATTTTGAAAACATTTATACGATAGTAAAGATCCTCACGAAACCGTCCTTCGCGAACCTCCTCTTCCAGATTTTTGTTGGTGGCGGCAATGATGCGGACATTGTGCTTTATGCTTTCGGTCGCGCCCAGAGGCTCATAGGTTTTTTCCTGCAGCGCCCTGAGAAGCTTGACCTGCATTGCAGGCTTGAGCTCGCCCACCTCATCGAGAAACAAAGTGCCGTTTTGGGCCAGATGAAACCGCCCAGGCTTGTCCTTTTTCGCGTCGGTGAAAGCGCCGGCCTTGTAACCGAACAGCTCCGACTCCAGCAGTGTATCGGGCAGAGCGCCGCAGTTCACAACAACCAGCGGCTGCTTTTTACGCCGGCTGAGCTGATGGATGGCGCGCGCGACCAGCTCCTTGCCCGTGCCGCTTTCGCCTTCAATCAGGACCGTACTGCCGCCTTCGGCGATATCCGGTAGAATATCGAAAAGCCTTAACATTTTCTGGTTTTTCGAAATAATATCCTCAAAAGAGTAGCGGGACGTTATTGCCTTTCGCAGATCCTCCTCCACGCTGATATCACGGAATGTCTCCACAGCGCCCAGCAGAGTCCCTTTTTTATCACGCAGAAGGGCGGTAGAAATACTGATGGGGATTTTATGTCCGGCAGCATCAATAATATATACCTCTTTGCCGACAATCGGCTTTCCGGTTTTCATTGTGGCGCGCAGACAGCAGCTTTTTTCGCAGATGTCCGCCTTGAGCACATCCTTGCACAGCTGACCTATCGCCTCGTCACGGGAGACGCCGGTAATCTCTTCTGCGGCGCGGTTGAAGGATGTAATCCGCCAATTGCGATCGACGGTGAAAACACCGTCCGCGATGGAATCCAAAATGATGCTCTGCCCCTCAGGGTGGCAGAAAAAATCAGATTTTTCTCCGATTTTGTCTGTCATTTTATAGCCTCATTGCAACGTATGTGGCCAAGAAAACACGGTGCACTGATTTTTCGAAGTTATTTATCTTTGCGGCCTGCATCTTCATCTGTTTAATCATTATATTTACCCGGTAATGATCTGGTTTTTCCTTCCTCCTCAATCCGGAGCGCCTTACCATAAATCAGGGCATCCGCTATTTTCCTGCGGGCGGAAACAACGATCCTGCCGAAAGTCTGACGTGAAATTTTCATACGGGCAGCCGCTTCCTGATGGTAAAGCCCCTCGAAATCCGCCAGGCGGATGGCCTCGAATTCATCCAGATGCAGGGTGATTTCTTCGAGCTCGGAGACGGGAATGCCACGCGGTTTGAAATAATTCCTCTCCGGCATCCCCCGGATATGACGCATGCATTTGGGACGGGGCATCTGTTTTCTCCCTTTGGCACAGATTATAAGCATACGCTCATAATGTGTCAAGAAATGCCTCCTTCCTTATATTGATATTTTAGAACCGCGCATAAATGCCGGCCGTTTGTCCCCGCCACATCGTATGCATGTCTTCAAATGAGGAGAAAAAAATTCAATATACTGTTTGACAAGAAGTCATTTGGTGCTATTATATACCCCCAGGGGGTATATATGGAAGAACACCGCAAAAAAGTCCTCAACCGTTTAAGGCGCATCGAGGGACAGATTCGCGGGCTGGAACGAATGGTCGAAAAAGAGGCCCCCTGTGCAGATATACTCACGCAACTATATGCGGCAACGGCCGCGATGAAGAAAACGGGTGCAGTGATCATCAATGCCAACATCAAAAGATGCATCAGCGAAGCTTCTGAAAATCAGGAGACGAATGTTGAAGAGCTTCAAAAGGCTCTGAGCCGCTTTATCGGCATGTCATAGGGTGATATTATGAAATCTCGAATGAAATCTGAAATAAGCCGCCGCTCTTTTTTGCGGATTGCCGCCAGTGCTGCGGCACTTACCGGGGTAACGCTCCCCAGGGCGGCACAGGCCGACCCCGACGGGCGGCTTTCCACATTAATAGATTTGAGCCTGTGTGACGGATGTGTTGACCGGAAAATTCCGGCCTGCGTCAGCGCCTGCAAAAGTATCAATAAAAACAAGATACCCGCTGTTGCGGACCCCATACCGGAGCCGTGGCCCAGAAAAACCATCGAGGATTGGTCCAAAAAGAAGTCGGTAACGGACCGCCTCACGCCTTATAACTTTATCTATGTCCAGAAAGTCGAAATAAACGATGGCGGCAGCGAAAAAACTGTTTTCATCCCCAGACGTTGCATGCACTGCGACAACCCCCCCTGCGCAACGATCTGTCCCTTCTCCGCCAACCACAAAAATAAAAATTCGGCGGTGGCCATAAATCAAAACCAATGTTTCGGCGGCGCAAAATGTAAGGATGTCTGCCCCTGGGAAATTCCTCAGCGCCAATCAGGCGTGGGTATTTACCTGCATGTTCTGCCGGGCTTCATGGGAAACGGAGTGATGTACAAATGCGACCTGTGTAACGACCGGCTGGAGAAGGGGCGCCTGCCCGGCTGCATAGAAGCGTGTCCCAGACAGGCCCTGCTCATAGGCCCCAAAAAAGATATTGAGGAAAAAGCACAAAGACGTGCGACCGCGATGAAGGGTTATATTTACGGAAAAGAGGAAAACGGAGGCACAGCCACTCTTTATGTATCGCCCGTGCCTTTTGAAAAGCTCAATGCCGCCATGGTTAAAAAACCCGGCCAGCCGGATATGCAAACAATCGTCAAACGGCGTATGAAAGAAACAGACCCTCTGGGGAAGGCGGTCTTGGCCTCTCCTGTTCTGGGGCTGGCGGCAGCCGGTTTGATGGGCTGGTTTTCAAAGAGAAAAGAGAGCCTCAAGGAGGGGAAAAAAGACAGTGTCTGAGAAAATCCTGGCCGAAAAAAATCTCATCGTGCGCCATCGCACAATCGAACTTGTCGAGCATTGGGCAATCGCCATATCGGGACTTCTCCTTCTTGTAACCGGAATTTTCGAACTTCCTGTGGCAAAACGCTACTACATTATCAACGTCCCCGGACTGGGCTGGTCGGCTGACTTCATCACCTCTTTATACATCCACTATGCCGCGGCGCTGGTGTTTACGGTCGCGGGAATCTTCCATCTGGTCTATCACGGATTTCGCGGCGAAGCGGGACTCATGCCGCAAAAGGGTGATATGGCCGCTTCCGTTGTGGTCATAAAAAGCCTGTTCGGATTCGGTGAGGAGCCGCCGATGCACAAGTATCTGCCGGAACAGCGCCTGGCCTATGCGGGAATGGTGATTATCATGATCGTGCTGGTCGTGTCCGGTCTTGTCAAAACATATAAAAACATCTATGCGCCGGACATGTCATTGCCGGTCGTCCTTACCGCCACCTGGGCGCATAATATCGCTTTTATTCTGTTTTTCCTGGCCTTTCTGGCTCATATGGGGGCTATCGCACTGAGGCCTAACTGGCCGATGGTGCGCGGGATTTTCACCGGCCGGGTCCGCCTCGATTATGCGCGACACCGCCACAGCTTGTGGGTCGATGAAATCGAAACGGCAAAGTCTCCCGTGCGCGAGCTCCCTGCCAAAGAAACGGAGGATGCTCTACAGTCTCCCGCAGTCCCCGAAGAGGCAGGCCCGGATTCACGGATGGCGGAAGGTCGCGACACCCCCGCCGACGAAACAAAAAACCAGTTGACGGACGATCGGGGCCAGAATGACGCTGAAAAAGAAAAGCCCACATAATATTAAAGGCCGGTGCGCGTCGGCAAAAAACAATCCCGCATCGACTGTTTTGGTTGACGCGTTTTCATATATCCGAATTTAAAACACAAAAAAACCAGGAGGCAAAATTTATGAAAAAATTTAATTGGTTAAAAACGGTGGCACTGGCAGTTCTGTTTATCCTGCCCCTCGCGCTTGCCGCGCCGGTTCAGGCGGCAAGAAGCATCGACCCGGTCGTTTCAACTGAATGGCTCCAAAAGAACCTGGACAACAAAGATCTGGTCATCGTTGATCTGCGCAAGCTGGAAGAGTACAAGGAAGGTCATATTCCCGGCTCCATTAATGTATTCTACGGGTCGTGGGCCGTTAAAAAAGGCGCTCTTTTAAACGAGTTGCCGGAAGCAGACGACCTGGAGGATGTCATAGCCGAGGCGGGCATCGACGAAAATTCTCTGGTGGTGCTCGTCGATAAGGTTGAAAAAGTGCCGGATCAGTTCGGTATGACCCGCGTCGCCTGGACGCTTAAATATGCAGGCGTTACCAACGTGGCGGTACTCAGCGGCGGATTGACACAGTGGGAAAAAGAAAAGAGGGCACTGTCCAAAGATATGGTAAACCCGAAAAGCAAAGACTTTGAAGCAAAATGGAACAAAAATCTTTTTGTGGACAAGGCAACGGTGACAGCGAAACTGGGGAAAGCGATAATCGTCGATAACCGCGCACCGGCGTTTTATGAGGGCAAGGAAAAACTCGAATTCGTCGCCAGAACCGGGCGCATCAAAGGTGCAGTGAACCTGCCGGTAGGCCAGCTCTTCACGCCGGAGGGCCTCTATAAAGACCAGGCCACGCTTGCTGAATTGGCGAAAAAGGCGACGGGAGGTGATAAGGACAGAGAATACATCATGTATTGTGATACAGGAAAAACCTGTACTTCCTGGGCCTTTATCATGACTGAGATGCTCGGCTACAAAGATGTGAAAGTTTATGACGGCTCATCGATGGAGTGGCTCGCCGACCCGAATGCTCCGACCGAACCGTAACTCCGGCTCTGAGCGTGCCAGATGAAAAACAAAGCCCGGTGCCAGGAACGCCGGGCTTTGTAATTTCACAGCCGTTTCTACCGAAACCTGTCCGAGCTTAAAAAAACCGACATTCACCTGTCCGTTTTGCAAAAATAGTGCTATGATTTCGATAATGGTAAGACAAGAACGGCAAGAAAATTCAGCACTATCCGGATCGGCAATCTCTTTGCCGCCTTTGACGTCACGAAAAAAGTAAGTCCATGATAGAAGAGCTCCTGCCTGACAAAGAAGTTTCATTAAGATTGTCGGCCGATGATGTCCGCAGTTCACGCGTTGTCAAATTTCTGGGCGATAAACGTATCGTCGTCAGGCAAACCGACCCCCCGGTTGACAGCTCCTCCATGATGTCACTGATATTTTTCACTTACCGGCCGCAACAAAACAGTCCCGACCGGATGGGTTTCCAGGCCAGGATAGAGAGCATTACCCCGGACAGCATGCTCTTTATCAGGCAGCTCACCAAACCGTTTTTTTGTGACCTGCGATTGTGGCCGCGTGTGCAATTCGACCTGCTTCCGGAAATGCAGGCCTTTTGCGGAAACCGTCGGCTTGACATCGTCAACATTTCCGGCGGAGGCACCCACATTGTTTTGCATGATGACGACCCGGCCGCCCCCGAGCCCGGTTCTCTCGTTAAAATTAAGTTCATTTTCGATAAAGGCCGGACCACCGCCGAGGGACGGATAGTGCGTTTATGGTCGGACCAGAAAGGGCTTCGGCATGTGGAAGTCAAGTTTCTGGGTGATCCGGAAATCAGTAATTTTATTTATAGACGCTAGCTGGAACCAGTCACAGAGCCGGTTCGTTTTACACCTTGTCCGAAAAATCCCCCCGCCGCAGCCGCACCGGCCGGCATGCAACCGCAACACGGGTGTCATCGCCGTCGCCGCCGGCAAATTTACATCAAGCCGGAATGTACTCAAAAACACCGGCTTGACTTGAGAGCGCAACTGATATAGAACGTCTGTTCTAGGTGTTTTCGTTAACTGAATGGTAAAACCAAAGGCATGCAAACCGTTTGACACATAATTAAAAAGAGGTTAGACCCCTGAAGTCCGGCCAGCTTACAACCAAAAACATTACTGAAGGAATGCTCGTGAATGCAGGGCTGAAAAACCGGGTAATTAAACTTCTGGCCACAGGCCTGGGCTCCGGCCTGTCTCCCGTGGCCCCAGGAACCTGCGGCACAGTTGTCGGGGTGGCACTTTGTGCCGCCTCCGGTATGCTTGCCGGTTCTTTCCGCTTTCTTTTTACTCTTGCCGTGGCGGCGGCGGCGATTTATATTGCCGGGCAAGCGGAGGAGCTCTACCGGAAAAAGGATGACCGGCGCATTGTCATCGATGAGATCGCCGGCTTTCAGGTGGCAATGGCGGCGGTGCCGGTGAGCTGGCTTAATCTTTGCCTCGCTTTTGCTTTGTTCAGAATTTTCGACATCTGGAAACCTCTGGGGATAAACCGTCTTCAGAATCTTCCCGACGGGTGGGGAGTGGTCGCCGATGATCTGGGCGCTGGCGCTTACGCGGCGGCGATTTTATTTTTTCTTCGACTGACGGGTGTAATATGAAAATAGGTATTCTTACCATCGGCAACGAATTGATGAACGGTCGCACTGCCGATACCAACTCATCGTTTATCGCCAGAGAAATAAATGCCCAGGGCTGGCAGGTTGAAGTCATGATGTCCGCGGGCGACGATGAAGAGGCGATCAAAGCCCGCCTGCACTATATGCTGAGTCTGGCCGACGCGGTCATCTGCACCGGCGGTCTCGGGCCTACCGCCGACGACATCACGACTGCCGCCGTGGCCCGTGCCTTCAGCCTGCCGCTGGTGATGGATGATAATGTCCTGAACCATCTCAGGGATATTTTCACCCGCTACAACCTGCGCTGGACGGAAAACAACGCCAAACAGGCACTTTTCCCCGAAGGCGCCGAAGTCATCCCCAACCCTGTGGGCACGGCAGCGGGATTTGTCCTGGCGGTCAAAGAAAAGCTGGTGTTCGTCATCCCGGGAGTGCCATCGGAAACCATCAGGATGGTTCCTTCAGGCGTCATCGGACTCCTCAAGCGCTATTTTCCCGGGGCGGTGGAACACACAGCCAAACAAACAATCAAGACCTTCGGCCTCTCCGAGGCCGCCGTCGATGAGCGTCTGGCGGATTTTGATTTCAACGCTCTGGGCGTGAGCGTCGGTTTTTACCCTGTTTTTCCTGAAAATCATGTAGTGCTTATCGCGCGGGCGCCGCGCGAGGAACAGGCACAAAAAAACCTCGAAAAGGCAACGGACGCGGTAGCCGTCCGGCTTGCCGATTGTATCTTTTCCTACGGTGAAAAATCACTGGAAGAAACAGTTGCAGGAATCCTCACAGAGAAAAAACTGACTCTGTCTGTTGCCGAGTCCTGCACGGGCGGGCTGGTTGCCAACCGCCTGACGGATGTGCCGGGAAGCTCCGCCTTCTTCGAGAGGGGAGCGGTCACTTATTCCAATCAGGCCAAAATCGACCTGCTCAATGTACCGGCAGATATCATAGGCAAGTATGGAGCGGTTAGCGATGAGACGGCACGGGCAATGGCCGAAGGAGTGCGCCGGATGGCGAAGACCGATATCGGCCTTTCAATAACCGGTATCGCCGGTCCGTCCGGCGGCACAAAAGAAAAACCGGTCGGAACCGTTTTCATTGCCGTGGCCGACAGCCGGCAGACAATCTGCCGCCATCACTCTTTTCGCTGGGACAGGCGAAGAAACAAACTCATTTCTTCCGAGGCGGCGCTCGTCATGCTGAAAAATTTTCTGGAGGATGAAAACAAGTGACGCCTGCGGTAAAAAATATTCGTGCCTTTCTGGCCATAGAGCCGCCGGACGATATTTTACGCTCTGTGCTCGACCTTCAGGAAAGACTGAGGCGCACCGTCAAGGGCAAGATAGTCTGGACCAGGGCCGGTTCACAGCACATTACACTGAAATTTTTCGGTGATGTCTCGACGGAAGATATCGACTCCATCGGCCGGAGTGTTAAAAGCCGTCTGCAGCCTGGCTGGTCTATAAATTTAAAAGTTGAAAACCTCGGCTTTTTCCCGAATGCCCGCAAACCGCGTGTCCTGTGGTGCGCCGCCGTGGGCGATGTTGAAAAGCTTGCCGCACTGCAAAAGCAGCTCGATAATGATTTTGCTCGTCTGGGCTTCGCCTCTGAAGACCGCTCCTTCCGGGCGCACCTGACATTGGCGCGCATCAGGGAGCCGCACGGCATCGAAGGACTCGATGAGGCTCTGGCCGGACAGGCCCGTTTTTGCGCCGGCGAATTCAATGTCCGCGAGCTGATTTTATTTCAAAGCAAACTCACGCCCGGGGGCGCCATTTACACAAAACTTGCCGTGTTTCCTTTGGAAGGGGGCTGACCAGTGTGTCGGGGCGATTGTTTCTGAGAGGCACCACGGCATGCTGTGATTTTGTTAAAATATAATAAAGTGGACTTTATTTGCATTAAAACATTTGAACTTGAGCCTGCAAACCAATAAAAAGAAGAAATTTAAGGAGGGTACAGAAATTATGTGTGCAGATATGGACAGGTCAAAAGCAGTGGATTTAGCCATCACGCAAATTGAAAGACAATTCGGCAAAGGGTCGATCATGAAACTGGGCAGCCGTGAGCATATGAATGTGCCGGTCATTTCCACCGGTTCCCTGAGCCTGGATATCGCCTTGGGAACCATGGGCGTGCCGCGCGGACGTGTGGTTGAAATTTACGGCCCGGAATCAGGCGGGAAAACCACGCTGGCTCTGCATATCGTTGCACAGGCCCAGAAACAGGGCGGCCTTGCAGCATATATCGACGCGGAGCATGCACTCGATGTCGTCTATTCGCAGAAAATAGGTGTCAATACGGACGAGCTTTTGATTTCACAGCCGGACACAGGTGAACAGGCGCTTGAAATAGCGGAAACACTTGTGCGCAGCGGAGCTCTGGATGTTCTGGTAGTGGACTCGGTGGCGGCACTCGTTCCCAAGGCGGAACTCGAAGGCGAAATGGGCGACGCCCAGATGGGGCTTCAGGCCAGGCTGATGTCGCAGGCGCTGCGTAAACTCACCGGTGCGATCAGCAGATCCAAAACCACCGTTATCTTCATCAATCAGCTGCGCATGAAAATCGGCGTCTTCTTCGGCAATCCGGAAACAACCACCGGCGGCAACGCGCTGAAGTTTTACTCATCACAGAGGCTCGACATCCGCAAGATGACATCCATCAAAAACGGCCAGGATGTGGTGGGTTTTCGCACGAAAGTCAAGGTCGTGAAAAACAAAATGGCGCCGCCTTTCCGCGAGGCGGAGTTCGACATAATTTTCGGTGAAGGAATTTCCCGCGAGGGAGATGTGCTTGATCTGGCCACGGAAAACGGTATCGTGGAAAAAAGCGGAGCCTGGTACTCCTATAAAAGCGACCGGCTGGGACAGGGGCGCGACAACTCGCGGATTTTTCTAAAAGAGAATCCGGACATCCTTCAGGCGATTGAAGATGAAGTGCGGGCAAAACTGGGCATCACGCCGGCAGAGCAGCAGGACGGGGAATAGTGAAAAAGCCTGAGTTGGAAGCGGCAAAACAAAGAGCTTATCGTCTTTTGTCGATGCGTCCGCATTCCGCGAAGGAACTGGCCAAAAAGCTGCGTGACAGGGGCTTCCCCGAGGCGGTGATAAAAGAAGCGCTGGAAAAACTCCACGATTTGAAGTATCTCAACGACGAATCCTTCGCCCTGCAGTGGGCGCGCAATCTGGCGGTAAACAAGCTCTGGGGCAATCATAAAATATCAGCCGGCCTGAAGGAAAAGGGAATAACCAAAGACCTGGCGGCAAGCGCCATTGCCGCGGCACGGCGTGAATTGTCCGAGGATGAGGCGATTGAGATTCTCATCCGCAAAAAAGCCGGACGAACGGAGGCCAAAGCCAGACAGAGGATTTTCACAAGCCTGATGAGGCGGGGGTTCCCCGCCGGCTTGATTTTAAGTAAACTGGATAAAACACCGGAGGACGATACAGATGATTACGACAGGTGACGCGATACGTGAGAGCTTCCTGAAGTTTTTTGAAAGCAAGGGGCACACGCGCGTGGCAAGCTCTTCACTTATTCCGAAGGATGACCCGACACTTCTTTTCACCAACTCCGGCATGGTACAGTTCAAAAACGCTTTTCTGGGATTGGAAAACCGGGGCTACACCCGGGCCGCCACCTGTCAGAAATGTGTCCGTGCCGGCGGAAAGCATAACGATCTGGAAAATGTCGGAGTCACGGCTCGGCATCATACATTTTTTGAGATGCTGGGCAATTTCTCCTTCGGTGATTACTTCAAAGCAGAAGCGATCGCCTGGGCGTGGGAATATCTAATCGATGTGGTCAAGCTTCCCAGGGAAAAACTCTGGGTGACCATCTTTGAAAACGACGATGAAGCATTTGAGATCTGGCATCATAGAATGAAAGTCCCGGCTGATCGTATCGTCCGCATGGGAGAAGACAGCAACTTCTGGATGATGGGGGAGACAGGCCCCTGCGGTCCCTGCTCGGAAATCATTTATGACCAGGGAGAGGGCACGGGATGCGGCAGGCCCGAATGTGATATTTTTTGCGACTGCGACCGGCATCTGGAAATATGGAACAATGTCTTCACGCAGTTCGACCGGGACGAAACGGGTAAACTCACACCTCTTCCCAAACCAAATATCGACACGGGGATGGGCCTGGAAAGGCTGGCCGCGGTCATTCAGGGAGTGAAGACCAACTACGATACGGATCTGTTTGCTCCGCTTATCCGCTTTGTCGAGCGGATCTCGGGAAAACAATACGGCAAAAACGCAGAAAATGACGTCTCCACCCGCGTCATCGCCGACCACAGCCGGGCTGTCACGTTCCTCATCGGTGACGGAGTACTGCCCTCCAATGACGGGCGTGGCTATGTCCTGAGACGCATCCTGAGGCGCGCGGCGCGCCACGGCAAAATGCTGGGCATCAACCGGCCCTTCCTGAATGAAGCAGCAATGGCCGTAATCGAAATGATGAAACCAGTCTATCCGGATCTGGCCGATAAGAGCTCGTACATCGCCAAAGTGATTTTAAATGAAGAGCAGCGCTTCATGGAAACACTCGATGCGGGACTGCGCATATTACATGAGGAAACGGCCAAGATTAAAGAAAAAGGAACAACGCTCCTGCCCGGAAAGGTTATCTTCAAGCTTTATGACACGTACGGTTTCCCGACCGACCTGACGGCGGACATCGTCAAAAACGAAGGAATCGACCTGGACATGGAAGGTTTTGAAACAGAAATGGAGCACCAGCGCGAACGCGCCCGCGGAGCCTGGAAGGGCAGCGGCGAAGAAGCAGTCGCCGGCTGCTACCTCAAGGTCTCCGGCTCCGGAGTCGCCAGCGAGTTCTGCGGCTACGAAACAGGCTCAAAGGAGGGAGCGCAGATCAAGGCTATTTTCGTGGACGGACAAGAGGTTGACGAGGTCGGCGAGGGCCGGCAGGCGGAAATAGTGGTGGATGACACCCCCTTCTACGGTGAATCCGGCGGACAGATCGGCGACACAGGCTATCTTGAAGGAGACAATTTCTATTTTTCAGTGGAAGATACGAAAAAGCCCATCGACCGGTTCACGGTTCACAAAGGAATGGTCCGCTCCGGCAAGATAAAAGTCGGCGCCAAAGCAAAAATGGTCGTCGATCTAGGGCGCCGGGCGGCCATCGCCGCCAATCACTCCGGTACTCATTTGCTGCAGGCCGCCCTCAAAGCGGTTCTGGGAGATCATGTCAAGCAGTCCGGATCGCTGGTCACCGCCGAGCGCCTGCGCTTCGACTTCACCCACTTCACCAGAATAACGGACGAGGAATTGCAGCGGGTGGAGACCATCACCAATGACATGATCCGCAAGAACCTTCCCGTGGACACCGAGATATGCTCTTTGTCCGAGGCTCTCCAAACCGGCGCAACAGCCGTCTTCGATGAAAAATACGCAGACACGGTGCGCGTTGTAAAGATGGGTGAAATGAGCATGGAGCTGTGCGGAGGAACTCATGTGACGCGCACGGGAGACATCGGACTTCTGAAAATACTAAACGAAACAGCGATCGCCGCAGGCGTACGCCGCATCGAGGCCCTGACCGGCGCAGAGGCGCTCCGCCATGTTCAGATGGCTGAAGAGGAGCTCAAGCGTACCGCATCCCTGTTTAAATCCGGGCAGCTCGAAGTTTTCAAAAGGACGGAAAAACTGCAAAAATCATTGCGGGAGCTGGAAAGAGAAATAGAAGCATTAAAAAGCAAGCTCGCCTCCAGAGATTCCGGCGACCTGCTCGACGAGGTCAAAGACATCGGTGGTGTCAAAGTGCTGGGCGCAAAAGTGGAAATTGCCGACGCCAAAGTATTGCGTGAATTCGGCGACAAGCTGCGCGACCGTCTCGGCTCCGGGATCATACTGCTCGCGGGCAAAGCAGGCGATCGGATCCTGCTTTTGTGCATGGTCACAAAAGATCTGGCCGGGCGATTTCATGCCGGAAACATTATCAGCGAACTTGCCCCCGTCATCGGCGGCAAAGGAGGGGGACGCCCCGACATGGCGCAGGCCGGCGGCACTCAACCTGAAAATCTGGATCTCTTGTGGACCAAACTTGATGCACTGATTGCCAGATAGTAACTTATGTGGTGTATCCGTCCGACGGGCGACGATGCTTTCGTTTGTATCCGGACACAAAAACGCCAATGAATCAGATCAATATTTCGTATTTCAAATCGCGAATCGGCGAGTTCATTGCGGGGTCCTTCGACGGCAGATTATGCCTGATGGATTTCCGCTACCGGAAAATGAGACAGATAATCGACACACGGATAACAAGAGGTCTTGCCGCCGAATTCATCGTGCGAACCGATGATGTTGTACGCGAGGCGGAAAAAGAGCTCGATGAATATCTCAAGGGGACGAGAATGGATTTTGAGGTCCCGATTCTCACGGTCGGCACCGACTTTCAGAAAAAGGTGTGGGATAAGCTCATGCGTGTGCCTTATGGAGCAACCGCCACCTATGGCGAGCTCGCCGCTGCGCTGGAGAAGGGAAGCTCGGTCAGGGCCGTGGCAGGCGCAAATGCGGCCAACGCCATCGCCGTTATCATTCCGTGCCACCGTATCATCGGCAAGGACGGAGAGCTTATCGGCTACGGCGGCGGTCTCGCGGTTAAAAAAAGACTTCTGAATCTGGAGGCAGAAAACCTGCCGAGCAATGCCTGATGAAAGCTGTCATTGGCAAACCTTAGCATGGCAAAGACGGCGCCGAACCGGGAGGAGCCGGAACCGCAATAAAACGACTTTGGGGAAAACGACCTTTCACTGAAAAAATTTTCCATATCCGGGACATTGACCTTTCCGGTAGCCTTGGCCGCTTTGGCTCAAAAGCAAATGTCAGGACATGAAAGAAATTCTCTCAACACATGCAAGCCGCTACCCTGAATGGGTGCTTGCCGATCTGTATAAGCTCATTTACCAGGCGGCCATGGGGCCGGAACATGCCCTGACCGATGAGACACAGGCCCGCGAGCTGCTTTTTGATGAGATCGCCCGTCTTATTGCCGCGGCAAATAAATATAGCCATGATATGTTTTTTGTGATATATTGT
>CAYWRV010000020.1:0-18419 GCA_964460865.1 uncultured Smithella sp.
CGAAAGTTGCCTATGCCGCCTGATATTAACATCTTTAATTGCCGGAGTAATAAAAAACAGGTAAGATAAATGAAGAGCAGATTTTTAACCGATAAAAAGACCACCGTCCTGACCGGAGCTGTAGCGGCCATCGTTACCGCGCTCATAATCCCGGTAATCTTCACGATGATTGCAAACGCCGGGACAAAAT
Source organism: uncultured Smithella sp. (assembly GCA_964460865.1). GTDB lineage: Bacteria > Desulfobacterota > Syntrophia > Syntrophales > Smithellaceae > UBA8904. Next base: position 191 of record CAYWRV010000020.1, read on the forward strand.
CGGAGGCTACCGGTCCTCAATCAGCTTTTATCCGATCCTTGAAAACTTCCGCACCGGTTTCCTTCGTTCATGTGAAAAAAATTTATCCGCATGATGCCGGATCTTTCACCCAGGGGTTGCTTTTCTACAAAGGCTATCTTTATGAGTCGAGCGGGCTTTATGCAAAATCGTCACTTGCCCGTAAAGATGTGCAAACGGGGAGGACTCTTGCTGAAGTAAGGCTGCCCGACAGGTATTTCGGTGAGGGAATAGCTCTCCTGAAAGGAAAAATTTACCAGCTTACCTGGCATGAGGAAATAGCCCTTGTTTATGGAGCCGACACGTTAAAAAAGATTGGCGAAATCACATATCGGGGAGAAGGATGGGGCTTGACCACCGATGGCAGGCAGCTTTTGATGAGCGATGGATCAGCCCTGATCACTTTCCGCGACCCGGACACTTTTGCCTCAATCAGGACAATCATGGTGCATGACGGATCCACTCCTATAGGCAATTTAAATGAGCTCGAGTATGTATCAGGTGAAATATGGGCAAATATTTTCATGCAGGATGTCATTGTCAGGATATCTCCTGCCGACGGGCGCGTCACAGGTTGGATTGATTTAGCCCGGCTTCGTCTTCTGATTCCTCGCGATAACCGCGCTGATGTCCTGAATGGAATTGCCTATGATCGAAAGGCGGGACGTATTTTTGTAACAGGCAAATTCTGGCCGCTGCTTTTTGAAGTTCAATTGACTGATAAAGCGCCTGCCGGCCCTCAATTGCCTTGACCTTGTCACTATTATGAAATATAAGCCCGCCAGCTCATATTGACTAAAGGGAGTTATAAAAGATGCGGATCATACTTCTGGGAGCGCCGGGGGCGGGCAAGGGCACGATCGCCAAATTACTTGAGGAACTGGACGGGTCGGTGCAGATTTCCACCGGTGATATTCTGCGCAGCGCCGTGAAAAAAGAAACCGGGCTGGGGAAAAAGGCTAAAGAGTATATGGATCGGGGAGATCTGGTGCCTGATTCACTGATTATGGAAATCATGGAGGCAAGACTGAAAGAGCCTGACTGTCAAAAAGGTTTCATCCTGGATGGTTTTCCAAGGACAATCGCCCAGGCCGAGGACCTCAAGGAACTGTTGGGCAGGATCGGTGTTAGTCTGGATTTTGTCGCAAATCTCGAGGTGCCCCGGGAAATTATCCTCGAGCGGCTGACCAACCGGCGTACCTGTTGCAACCCCTCGTGTCAGGCCATTTATAATCTAAAAAACAATCCTCCCAGGGAAGACGGAACCTGTGTGTTGTGCGATCACGAAACCATCCAGCGCGACGATGAAACCGTTGAAGCCATTACCAACCGTCTGGAGACGTACAACGACAAAACAGCGCCGCTTATCGGTTACTATGAAAAAGAAGGTCTGTTGAGAAACTTCCCGTCGCTGGTGGCCGACGACACAATTTCTGAAATCAAAAAATCCATGGGTCTTTAAGCCTCATTTCAATGAGCGCGGGTTTTGTACAAACTCAACAGGTGACTTAGTTGCCCCTGAAACCGCAGAGTTCACCGGTGCAAATTGTTGAGATCCAGGCCCGACATGAGACTCTTCGGATCCCGGCTATAGATGGTAATTGTAGCCGTGCGGATGAGGGGGCTTTTTACGGAGTTACGAGTGATTGACTATAAAGCACAGCTCAATCCCGAACAATACAATGTTGTGATGGAAGGGGGAGGCGCTCTTCTGGTGCTGGCAGGAGCGGGCAGCGGGAAGACCAGAACTCTGACCTATCGTGTGGCCCGTCTTCTGGAATCAGGCGAACAGCCGGGAAGCATACTTCTGGCCACCTTCACCAACAAAGCGGCGCGGGCCATGTTGGGGCGGGTGGAGGAGATCGCAGGTTGCTACACCGGCAAAATAACAGGCGGCACCTTCCATTCCATTGCCCATCGCTTTTTACGCCAACACGCGTTTCGCCTCGGTTATCAAAATAACTTCTCCATCGTGGACACAGAAGACGCCAGACAGATTATCACTTCCGCCATGGCGGATCTCAAAATAGACATCAAATCCACGAGGTTTCCCAAAAGCAATATTGTCGGCGAAATAATTTCGCTGTCGGTCAATACCCAAAGCACGCTGGAGGATGTGATCGCTTCCCGTTATCCGTTTTTCTATCATTTCTGCGATGAGATTAATCAAACAGCCTGTCTTTACCGGCAGAAAAAAAATGAACTCAACGTGATGGATTTTGACGATTTGCTTTTCAATTGCCTGAGACTCTTTCAGGAGCATCCGGATGTATTGCAGGCGCTTTCCGGTCGCTTTCGCCATGTTTTGGTCGATGAGTATCAGGACACAAATATCATACAGGCGGACATGGTGGATATGCTCGCCTCTGCTCACGGCAATCTCATGGTGGTAGGGGATGATTCCCAGAGTATCTATTCTTTTCGCGGCGCAAAATTCGAAAATATAATCACTTTTCCCAAGCGATACCCTGATTGCAAAATATTCAAGCTGGAAACAAATTACCGCAGCACGCCGGAAATTCTGGAGATGGCCAATTTAAGTATCAACAACAACGAAAACCAATATCCCAAGGCACTCAGGGCTGTCCGTCGGGAAGGAATGAAGCCTGTTATAGTGGGGGCGCAAAATGTTTTAAGACAGGCGGATTTTGTCGCGCAGCGGGTGACGGAACTGACCCGCAGCGGTGTGCCGTTTAGTGAAATCGCTGTCCTGTACCGGGCCCATTATCATTCTATGGAAGTGCAGATGGAATTCGTCCGCCGGGACATTCCATTTGAGATACGCTCCGGCATCAGATTTTTTGAGCAGGCGCACATAAAGGATGTTACCTCATATATGCGTATCATGGCCAATCCGCACGATGAGCTGGCCTGGCGCCGGGTATTAATGTCCTACCCGAAAATTGGAAAAGCAACTTTTGAAAAACTATGGAAACGGCTTATAGAAACCGAAAATCCGCTGGAGACGTTTGTGGCGAGCGGATTTGAGTCCCATGTGCCCAAAGCGGCGAGGGCCGGAGTCCATGACTGCCGGATGACAATGCTGGGGCTCCTTGGGATTGACGTTACTCGGAGAACTCCGGAAAGAATCATTGTTGAACTCCTTAACCGTGGCGGATACCGCGACTATCTGCAGGCTACTTACGGTGACGCTTCGTCGAGGGAGGAAGACCTGATCCAGCTGGGACAGTTTGCCGAGAAGTTCGACCGCATGGAAGATTTTTTGAATGAACTGGCGCTTCTGACAAATATGTCCCATGAGGAGGAAATCAGGGATGCAACGGACAAAGTTGTCCTGTCCACCATCCATCAGGCCAAAGGGCTTGAATGGTCTTATGTGTTTTTAATCTGGTGCGCCGACGGGATGATCCCGCTTGCCCGGGCTCTTTCAGATGAAGGAGGGGAAGAAGAGGAACGTCGTCTGTTTTACGTTGCACTCACGCGCGCCCGCGACCAGCTTTATCTCAGCTATCCTGCCGTTGACTACTCCAGGCAGGGGCCGCTTGTTCTGGCCCCGTCGCGTTTCATACAGGAAGTATCACCTGCTGTAACAAAAGGCGCCAACCGCCCCTTCGATCACTGGAAATTGTTTGAAAACTGATTGCGCCGCATGACATTCAGCACAAATAAGTGGTGCCAATGGAGAGTCAGTGAGCGAGTAGAGCCACCTTAAACGATTTTCAGTGACAATTCCGTAAGCTGTTCGGCGCTGACTTCAGAGGGAGCCTCTGACATGAGGCAGGCGGCCTTTTGCGTTTTTGGAAACGCGATGACATCGCGGATAGACTCCGCCCCGGTCATGATCATCGCCAGCCGGTCCAGGCCGAAGGCCAGGCCGCCGTGAGGCGGCGCCCCGAATTCGAGAGCGTCAAGCAGGAAGCCGAATTTACCCCGTGCGTCCTCATCTGTGAGGCCCAGTGCGCTGAAAACCTGCGCCTGAATGTCCTTACGGTGGATGCGGATGCTTCCTCCTCCAATTTCCGAACCATTCAGCACCAGATCATAGGCGCGGGCGCGCACTTTTGACGGGTCGGTTGCCAAAAGCGGCAGGTCTTCGATGAATGGCGAGGTAAATGGGTGATGAGTGGAGACAAACCTCTTTTCCGTCTCTGAATATTCCATAAGCGGGAACTCGGTGATCCAGGTAAAGGCAAGGGCATTTGTGTCAATAAGGTTTAGTTTTCTGGCCAGGTGCAGGCGAAGATTTCCCAGCGCGTCATTGACGATTTTTTGTGTGTCAGCGGCAAAAATAATGACATCCCCCTCGGAGGCATTCATCGCCCGGCCAATCGCTTCAACTTCTTGAGGTGTGAGAAACTTGAAAGCGGCCGATGTCCAGTCGGATGCATTCACTTTGGCCCAGACCAGCCCCTTTGCTCCATAAACAGCGACGAAATCCTTCAGACTGTCGAGCTCCTTGCGCGATAAAGATGAAGCACTGGTAGCCTTGATGGCCTTGACCACTCCACCTGTGCCGGCCGCTTCGGAAAAGAGTCTGAAGCCTGAATTGCCGACAATACCGGTCAAATCGACAATTTCCATGCCGAAGCGGGTATCAGGGTTGTCCTTGCCGTAGCGCGACATGGCATCGGCGTACTTCAGGCGCGGGAAGGGCAGGGGAAGGTCAATGTCGAGGCAGGCCTTGAAAATGGCCTTCATCAGGCCTTCCATCATCTTCATGATATCGTCTTCTGTGATGAAGGACATCTCCACGTCAATTTGAGTGAATTCCGGCTGGCGGTCGGCCCGCAGGTCTTCATCGCGGAAACATTTGACAATCTGGAAATAGCGGTCAAACCCCGATACCATCAGAAGCTGTTTGAAAATTTGCGGCGATTGGGGCAGGGCGTAGAAAGCTCCTTTGGTGATGCGGCTGGGAACCAGGTAATCTCTGGCACCTTCCGGGGTGCTTTTCCCCAAAAACGGGGTTTCCACTTCAATGAACCCGTTTTCATTGAAATACTGCCTTGTCGCCATCGCGAGCCTGCTGCGCAGGATCAGGTTTTTTTGGATGGCCGGCCGGCGTAAATCCAAATACCGGTATTTCAGGCGCAGGTTTTCAGAGACATCTTCATCATCAAGCGTGAAAGGCAGGGTCTTGGCCTCGTTGAGAATCTCGAAGGCGGAAACAATGACTTCCACCTCACCGGTAAGCATCTGCGTATTTTCCATTCCCGCGGGGCGCCGGCGTACTTTTCCCACGACGGCAAGAACGTATTCGCCGCGAATTTTTCGCGCCTCAGCGTGGAGCGCCTCGTCGGAATCCGGGTCGAAAACAATCTGGACGACTCCCTCGCGGTCACGCAAATCGACAAAGATCAGCCCGCCCAGATCGCGGCGCCTCTGTACCCAGCCGAACAGAACCACTTCTGTTCCCTCGTCACGAGCACTAATCTCGCCACAGTAATGAGTCCTCTTTTTCTCTTCCATAAAGCGGTGCACTTCTATTACCTCTTTTTGATGATGTTCACCAAAGCCTCACCGATACCTTCCAATGGAAGGCTCTGCTGCTGTTTGGTGTTCATGTTGCGTAATTCTGCTCGTTTTTCTGCCAGTTCCTTGTCTCCGATGATCAGCACATAGGAGCTGTTCTGTCTGTCGGCGCGTTTCATCTGACTTTTCAGGCTCTTGTCCGAATAATCCATGGAGGCACAAATGCCCCGGCGGCGCAGTTCGTTGGTCAGGCCAAAACCGAATTTTTGCGCCCCTGATCCGAGTGCGGCGATAAAAATATCCGTGACGGGTTTTTCGTCCGGGCGGGAAGGCAGGCAGGCGATGAGCCTCTCCATGCCGATGCCGAAGCCGATGCCCGCGATTTCCGGACCGCCCAGGAAACTGACCAGCCCGTCATAACGGCCGCCGCCGGCCAGGGAATCCTGTGCCCCCAGCGCGGTGGACTTTACCTCAAAGGCGGTTTTTGTATAGTAATCCAGACCACGCACCATCTTGGGATTGACCGTGAATGATACGTCCAGATCGGTTAAAAGAGCTTTGACTAAGGAAAAATGCCCGGCGCAGCCGGCGCACAGATAATCCGGAATCAGGGGAGCGGCACTGATGACGGACGCGCAGCTCTCCACTTTACAGTCGAAGACGCGCAATGGATTGGTCTGGATACGCCGCCGGCAATCAGGGCACAGGGACTCCTCGGAGCCTTTCAAAAAATCGACAACCGCTTTGGAAAATTCGGGCCTGCAGTCTCTGCAGCCCAGGGAATTCAGCTCAAGCAACAACTGGTGAAGTCCCAGCGTTTCAAGGAAATGAATCAACATGAAAATCACCTCCGCATCGGCGGAGGGGGTGTCATCGCCGAAAAGCTCTGCATCGATCTGGTGAAACTGGCGGAAACGTCCCTTCTGCGGGCGTTCCCGGCGAAACATCGGCCCGAAAGTGAAAAGCTTCGTAACCGGGTCGGTGGCGGACATATTGTGTTCGATAAAGGCGCGTATGATTGACGCGGTGGCCTCCGGGCGCAAAGTGAGAAGCTCGTCATCGCGGTCGCGGAAGGTGTACATCTCTTTTTCCACAATATCTGTAGCTTCTCCGATGCTCCGCTGGAAAAGAGAGGTTTTTTCCATTATCGGCACACGGATTTCCCGGAATCCAAAGCGGGCGAATACATCGCGGGCGGCGATTTCCACCGCATGCCAGATGGGTGCATCCTGCGGCAGGATGTCTTTGATACCTTTTATAGCAGTGATTTTATTCATATAAAAAGATTTTGCCACAACCCCGGAAGCATCCCCGGCATCACGTTGGCACGCGCCGGCAAACCGGAAAAAGCGGCATAAAAAAGATTGTTTCCGGAGGCATGACTAATGCGTGTTCAATTCATTGAAACAATCGGCATCAGGCCCAGACATTTTTTTGCACGTCTTTTAGTGTAACCTGTTTTACAGGATAAATGTCCTCGATGATCTCGTCGGGCTCAAACCACAGTTTGATTTCTTTTTCCGCATCTTCTTCACTTGACGAGGCGTGAACCACGTTTTCGAAAACACCGGTGGTCGTTATTCTGCCGTAGGCCCCCCTTATCGAAACCGGATTGGCTTTTTCCGGGTTGGTGTCGCCCACGATGTCGCGGATTTTGGCGATAGCATCGTCTCCTTGATAGACCAGCGCGATCACCCGGTGGGTTTTATGCACATCTCCTACGATATAAGAGATCAGCTCCTCAAAAAAGGGCATATCTTTTAAATGCTCATAATGTTTGGCCGCCTGCTGTCTGGTGACGCGTACTACTTTTGCTCCCATAATGGTCAGCTTCGCTTCCGCCAGGCGGGAGAGGATGTTTCCGGTGAGCGATTTTACCAGCCCGTCCGGTTTGATGATGATCAGTGTCTGTTGTACGGACATATAGGTTTCTCCTGTAAATAAAGTTGCGTCCCTATAACTCAAAACCTGTCATTTTACAATAATTATTGATGTTTGAGGCCAATGGTGAATGTTATTGCCTTGTGGAAACCACTCGAAGATCGTCCCCGGACGACCGGATGATAATTGCACCTTGAGAATCGGTACGCATCATTTCAATGCCACTGGACAAATAACGTTTGAGAACTTCCCGGTGAGGGTGGCCGAAGATATTGTTTCTGCCCGCGCTGACCAGCGCATAGCGGGGAGAAACAGCCCCGATAAAGGCCTCCGAGCTGGAATGAACCGATCCGTGATGAGGCACGAAAAGAAGGTCCGCCCTGAGATTTCGTCCCGATTTAATCAAAGCCTCTTCAGTGCGTCGGGAGATATCGCCTGTAACCAGGAAACTCATCCGGCCGAAAGTCATTTTGAAAACCAGAGATGCATCATTGAGTTCGTCGTGTGAGACGCATTTTCCTGTATCCGGAAGAAGAGCCGGAGGCCACACATAATCGAAAGCGACACCGGAAATTACAACGGGCGGAGTATCGGCGGAAATAATTCTGACCCTGATGTCATGGTCTTGAATTGCTTTTTCAAAAAGCCGGAAAAGATCATCGTCCGATTTATTGCCGCTTTGCCACACCTCGCGTACATTGAAGTTATTTAAAATATGAATCAGCCCCTGAAGATGGTCCGGATGTGGATGGGTGAGGACGACAATGTCTATTTTACTTACTCTTGCCATGTGTAAACAAGGGGCGATGACGGATTTGCCCATGTCAAATGAACTGTTCCGGAGGCCTCCCCCGTCGATGAGCATATTGATTCCGTGCGGCATCTGCACCAGTGTGGATGAACCCTGTCCCACATCGATGGCCGTAATTTTCAGCTCTGAATTGTATCTGACTTTGACAATCCAGTAAGCCGTATCGGCAATAAAGAAAAACACGCAAGCCAGCACAAGAGCTTTAGCTACAAACAAGCTGCGTCTCGTCCATCCGTATTTGTTTTCCTTGTCACGTGGAGCTGTCAGTCCGATCAATAAAAACAACCCGACATAGAAAACGATTATTTCAGCTACAGACGGCTTGAAAATGGCGAAAGAGGCACCGGGCAGTGAGCCCAGCCATTCGATTAAAGCCAGGCCTGCTTGAGCGAAAAATGATGATGTTTTGATGAAAAAACCTGCCACTATTGACGAGAAAAAAGCGACCGGTATGGCGCAAAGCGCCGATACCAGAACGAACATGCCCATAAGCGGCACGGCGATGAGGTTGGCGACCAGTGTCACCAGGGAAATACGGTTAAAATAAAAGGCAATGAGAGGCAATGTGCCGGCTGTCGCCGCTGCTGTAACCAGCACGAGAAGGTAGATACGCCTGACAAGCCATGTCAGTAAGCGGGGTGCGCCGGATAAAAACGGGATTTGCACGTCGCTGAACTTCGGCACAATGTGGATCAGGGCAAAAACCGCCGCAAAGGATAACTGGAATGAAATTTCAAATAACGCCTCCGGCATTGCCGTTAAGATAAGGAGCGCGGCGAGAAAAAGAACCTGATAGGGGTCCCTTTGGCGTCCGATCAAAAGAGCGACAAAAAAAGCAAGCGCCATGAAAGTGGAGCGCAGCACAGGCGTTCCCATGCCTGCGATTAGAGCGTAGGCGGCAACCGGTATAAACGAGAAGGACGTGGCCAGCTTGATCACATTGAATCTGAGCATCAGAAATTCGGAACTTTTCAACAAAAGAAGAATGAGGAAAAAAGAACTTGCCGCAACCATGCCGACATGCAGACCGGAAATTGCCAGAAGATGAGATGTTCCTGTTTTGGCAAAAGAGTCACGTACTTCGTCGGGGATTGATTTTTTATTTCCAAGAATCATCGCCTCGATTATTTCACGCTCGGGCGATGGAGCGTTTAAGTAGATCAACTTTTTCAGCGACAGGCGATAGTTTTGGAGATCACGCTGAAGGGAATTTGCCATACCACGCCTTATGAGCACAATCCCGGCGTCGTTCGATACATACCCTGAAGCATAGATTCCCGTACGGTTTAGATGACGCTTGTAGTCAAAGTAGCCCGGATTATAAAAATTCCGGATTTTTCTGATCTTCGTGTGAAACCTGATGAAATCACCATATTCAAAATGCAGATGAGCCGGGTAGGCCAGGCGGAGATTGCCGGTTACCGGAGTGAGGGCGCTGTTTTTGATGATCCGCCGGCAGCTGATGAGTGCAACATGATGAGTTCCGGACAGAGCCTCGTTTTTCAGGACGACACCCTCGATGCTTATCACTCCCTCACCATCTCTGTGTTGAATATGGTGATGATCCGCCGCTTTATAGGCTTCCCTTTGTATGTTGAACATACCGGCCAGACACACAAAAAGGAGAATAAGCGCCCAGGAGGCGCAATAGCTTCGCCAACGTAGCGCCGGCAGCAGCAAAACAAGCAAAGCCGCCAAACCTGCCAGAATATACCAAGCGGGTATGAAGATCTTCTCACCGATCAGTATGCCGCCCATCATGGCCAGAAGCGGATACAATAAAGGTCTGAGCATGAAAAAACTCACATGTCGATAAAGTTCAAAATATTGGCTAAAAGAAAGAAAATATTATACAATCGCTTATCAGGAATCAATTGAAAATTATTCGGGAATCACTATGGTGCGAGACGCAGGTCAAGATACTAGAAACAGGCGCAGACTGAAAGTACTCATCCTGGTTCGAGTCGTCGTCCTGTCGGTCCTTTTGGCATTCACCTATTTTCTCAGCTCATTAAACCAGATTTTCGATCTTCCCGATGATATTGTGCGATTGATATACGCAGTGATCATCGCGATGTATTTTATGTCGGCAGTATATGTGCTGCTTTTGAAAAAAGACCGGTATTATCAACTGAACATTTACTCGCAGTTAATCGCCGACATCGTTCTTGTTTCTCTCCTGGTTTATCTGACCGGCAGCATCGAGAGCAATTATTCGCTTCTATACACACTGGTTATCATTTATTCAGCTATTTTTTTGGGCAGAAAGGGGACGCTCGCCATTGCGACTCTGTCGAGCCTTTCCTATGTAATGATTGTGGAGCTTGAATACTTCAATATTGCCTCCGGTTTTTATGCTATGGGGCGAGATACGCTCCTCAGGGCCGGCGATGTATCTTTGAGAATCGCTGTTCATGTAATTTCATTTTACATCGCGGCGTTTCTTGCCAGTTTCGTCGTTGAACAGGAGAAAAAAGCCAGGACTCTCCTTGAAGAGAAGGAATCCGCATTCGACCAGCTCGATGTTCTTTTCCGCAGCATTATCGAGTCTGTGGAAACGGGCGTGATGACCACCAACCTGCAGGGACGCATCAAGACTTTCAACAAAGCGGCCCAGAAAATTACCGGAGTGGGGCTTGGCGATGTTGAAAACCGCCCGATTGGCGAAGTTTTCCCGGAATTCGGGATTTTTTTTGAGCCGGGAGGGGAAATAAGTCACAGCAGGGAGGAAGTCACAATCACAACCGGGGAGGGGCTTGACGTTCATCTGGGTTGTTCCGTTTCGCCCCTGAAAGACGGGCAGGGCAGACATATAGGTTTTATCCTGATTTTTCAGGATCTCACAGAAATCAAGCAGATGGAAGAGAGTCTCGAAAAAAGCAGGAAGCTGGCCCTGATCGGTGAAATGGCCGCAGGTCTGGCGCATGAAATGAGAAACCCGCTGGCGTCCATTACCGGTTCCATCGAGTTACTCTCACAGGGGACCCAGCTGGAGGATACAGACAGGCAACTCATGCAGATTATCATGCGCAGCAAAGTCCGCCTGGAAAATTTTGTGCGTGATTTCCTGATGCTCGCGCGCCCGCTGCCCGCGTCCAGACAGTTGGTTGAAGTTGCAGAAGTAGCGGCGGAAGTCCTGGAAAATATCAGGATGTCCGGCGAATGGAAGCAAGGTGTGTCCCTGACCAAAAACATTGCAGCACTCAGCCAGATCCAGGCCAACCGGGAACAGATTGTGCAAATTATTTTCAATCTGCTGACCAATGCCCTCCAGGCCGTTTCCGACACGGGAAACATCAATCTGGAGATCGACCGGGAAGTTTCTGAAAATGGCAATAATTACATTATGATCAAAGTAAGTGACGATGGATGCGGAATTGAAGAAAAAGATATGAATAGTATCCTCGAGCCTTTTTTCACAAACAAGGAAAAAGGGACTGGTCTGGGGCTGGCCATCGTCAGTCGCATTGTTGACGGTTACGGCGGCAGGATGAAAATTAAAAGCCGGGTTGGTCGTGGCACGCAGGCGACGGTCTGGCTTCCGTCCGGGCAGGCATAATTTTTTTGTGAAGGAGTTTTCTATGGCGAAGATTCTGGTGCTGGATGATGATCAGGAAATGAGGGAATTTCTGGGCATCATGCTGACCAAAGAGGGATATGAGGTGACAGTTGCGGATAAGCCGGAAAAGGCGATTAACCTCTGCCGCAAGACTGCCTACGATCTGGTCATTACCGATTTGAGGATGCCAAAAATCGACGGCATCGAATTTCTAAAGACAATCAAAGACCACAGGCCCGATACGATTGTTATTCTGATGACCGCGTACGCCTCGGGAGAGACGGCCGTTAACGCGATGAAAGAGGGAGCCTATGATTATATCGAAAAAGGAGGCAGCAATGAAGAGCTGATCAGAATTGTCCGGCAGGCCCTGTTAAAAAGAGGCGTGATGGACGCACAAGAGGCCGACGGTGTTGATGAGCGGGAGGACTCTTTTTACGGTATGATCGGTGCGAGCCGGGAAATGAACAAAATCTTCACCACGATTAAAAAAGTAGCGGACACGCCGGCCAACATTTTGATCTTGGGGGAAAGCGGGACCGGTAAGGAACTGGTCGCCAGGGCGATCCACGCCAATTCCTCCCGCGCGGGCAGACCCTTCATGGCGATAAACAGTGGCGGGATACCGGAAAATTTACTCGAAAGCGAGCTTTTCGGCTATATGAAAGGGTCTTTCACCGGAGCTTATGCCGACCGGGCGGGGCTTTTTGAGCTTGCCAGTGGAGGGACGATATTCCTCGATGAAATCGGTGAGTTACCACCGGTTCTTCAAGTAAAACTTTTAAGAATCGTACAGGAAAAAACTTTCCGGAGAATTGGAGGTGCGGAGGATATCCGCGTCGATGTACGCATCATTTCCGCCACCAACCAGGATCTGGCGAAAAAAGTTCAAAAGGGCGAATTCCGGGAAGATCTTTATTTCCGCCTCAATGTCATTCCCATCCACATGCCGCCGCTTCGGGAAAGAAAAGAGGACATTCCACTTTTGACTCGTCATTTCATAGAAAAGTACGCCCGTGAGTTCGGCAAGGAAGTGAGAACTATTTCCTCATACGGCATGGAACTGTTGATGGGGCACGCCTTCCCCGGCAATATCCGTGAGCTGGAGAACATCATCGAAAGGGGTGTGGCGATTGAAACATCAAATATCATTTTGCCCGAAAACCTGACGCTGACCTCCGCAGCAGAAAAGGAAGAAGCCCAAAAACCTCTGGAACTTCATATTCCGGATGAGGGCATCAATTTAAACGCTGAGCTGGAAAAAATAGAAAAAAGAGCCATTGAAGAGGCTCTTATAAAGACAAAGGGCTCTAAAACAAAAGCGGCGGAATTGCTTCGCGTCACCTTCGACTCGCTGCGCTACCGTATCGAAAAGCTGGGCATTGAATAAAGGGCCGGTTTTCCCCACGACCTGGGCCGTCAATAAACAATGCGAAAGCCCTGCAGATCTCCGGTGAAAGGCTCATCGATAACCTCTACATGGTCAACACGCGACATCGGTGGACCCTGGCGGCACCAGTCAAGCATTTTGTCTATCTCCTGCCTGCCTCCCTCAAAAACAGCTTCCACCCGTCCGTCGTCCATATTGCGCACCCACCCGTTTAACTTCAGGCCGGTGGCCGTCTTTTGTGTTTCGGCCCGGAAGAAGACCCCCTGCACACGGCCGCTTACATAAACATGAACTCTTTGCATGATCAGTCCCTGCCGGTAAGTTTTAAAAATTCCTTCTCATTAATTACAGTGATACCGCGGGCGGCCGCCTCGGTAAGTTTCGAGCCGGGCGAGGTGCCTGCCACTACATAAGAGGTTTTGCCGCTTACAGAGGATAACACGCTGCCGCCCAGCTTTTCCACCAGTGCTTTGGCTTCGTTTCTGCCCAGCGACTCCAGCGTGCCGGTAAACACAAAATATTTCCCATCGAGCGGCTTATCTCCTCGCTTTTGTTGCACCACGGGGGATACACCGGCCAGGCGGAATTTATCCATGACTTGTCTGTTTTTAGGCTCAGCGAAGAAGCTCACGATGCTTTGCGCGATCTCGGGCCCGATTTCCCTTATTTCAGTCAACTCCTCAATGTCCGCACTCATCAGAGTATCTAAACTGTCAAAGTGAGCGGCCAGGATGCTGGCCGTTCTTTCACCGACATGGCGTATGCCGAGGGCATAAATAAATTTATCCCAGACAGGGGTTTTTGACTTTTCTATGGCTTCAAGGAGGTTGTTTGCCGATTTTTGTGCCATCCTCTCCAGCGTCAAAAGCTTCCCGGCGTCCAGATAGTACAGGTCGGACGGATCCGCGACCAGGCCGGCATCGAAGAGCTGGGAGGCTAGTTTTTCACCCAGCCCGTCGATATCCATCGCTTCGCGTGACGCAAAATGACGGATATGCTCTTTTATCTGGGCGGGGCAGGAGATATTGACACAGCGGTGCATCACTTCGCCTGCCGGACGCACAATCTGTGAGCCGCACTCCGGACATTGCCCGGGCATGGAGAAGACTTTTTCCGTGCCGATTCTTTGGGAAGGCACGACCTTCACGATCTCCGGGATCACATCTCCCGCGCGCTGCACCACGACCGTATCACCGATACGGATGTCTTTTTTTCTGATTTCATCTTCATTATGCAGTGTGGCGCGGCTGACCATCACGCCGCCCACGTTGACCGGCTCCATCACTGCCACGGGTGTGAGCGTGCCCACCCTTCCAACCTGTACGACAATGTCCGTGATAGTTGTTGTGGCTTGAGCCGCGGGAAACTTGCAGGCCAGTGCCCAGCGGGGCGAGCGCGAGATGCTTCCCAGAGAGGCCTGCAGGGCCAGGTCATTTACCTTGAGGACAACCCCGTCAATTTCATACGGAAGTGATGGGCGAAGCGAGCCGATGCGTTCAAAATAGGCAATGCCTGCAGAAATATCTCCGGCTTTTTCGACAAGGGGATTGACCGGGAAGCCCCATTCGTTAAGTGCCGAGAGTATTTCCAGGTGTGTCGAAAACTGTATCCCCCTGATGGTGCCGATACCGTAAACGAAAAGACTTAAAGGGCGACGTGCCGTGATTCTGGAGTCGAGCTGACGCAGTGAACCGGCTGCCGCGTTACGGGGATTGGCAAACAGCTCTTCACCATCGGCGGCGCGTCGCAGGTTCATCTTGTCAAATGAGGAGCGTTCCATATAAACTTCACCGCGGATTTCAACAAATTCCGGTACAGAGTGGGACGGGGATTTTTTTATTTCCAGCGGCAGGGAAGGTATAGTTTTCAGGTTCTGGGTGATGTCTTCACCGGTTGCCCCGTCGCCGCGGGTGGCGCCCCGGACAAACAGGCCGTTTTCATAAACAAGATTGACGGCCAGCCCGTCGAGTTTCGGCTCTGCGGCATACTCTATGCGCTCAACCCCCGCCAGACGTCTGATACGTGTGTCGAAATCACCGATTTCTTCTGCCGTGAAAGCGTTGGCCAGACTCAACATGGGTGTGGGATGTTCAAAAGTCACGAATTTCTGAAGAGGGGGGGCACCCACCCTCTGTGTGGGCGAGGAGGCCAGACCTTCATCGGGAAAGAGTTCTTCAAGGTCTTGAAGCTCGCGCATCAGCTCATCAAATCGGGCGTCGGAAATTTCCGGGTCGTCAAGCTGATAGTAGCGCCGGTTGTGATAATCGATGGTTTCCCTCAGCTTTGCGATACGTTTTAAGGCTGTGTCACGGTTCATTATTCAATCAGCTCAAGGTCGGGTTTTGTCAGATACTCGACTTTACGGCGCCATCCGCCGCAGGTCTTGTTCTAACAACTCGCTCATAAAAATTTGTTATCTATTGTGACCTTTCGTCGAGATGAAACTCGTTTTCAAAATCGATTTTGTATCCCGCTTTTTCCTGATATTGAAAAAGAAAATAGCCCAGAAGATGGTATGAGGCAATCATGTAGTAGCCGGTAAAAACTGCGGCCATAAAATGACCTGCCGCCGGAGGCAGGGTGTTCCACACGGTGCGGGCAAGAAAGTAAGAAACAGCAAAAAAGACCAGAAGAAAAGAACACATGGCCGGATAGGGCCATCCGATACGCCACGCCAGACGGAAAATAATGTTCGGAAGAAGGGCGGCAAAAAAACTTCTGCTGACAAAAAGCGTAATGGTCATCGCGGGCAAGGCAAGAAACAAAATGATGCATGAGACTACGACAATGACTGAAGTTTGCGGCACGTCAAAGAAGTTCAGAATGACAGGCAGTAATTTACAGAAAAATGCGCCGACGGCCGCAAAAAGAACAAGCTGATGTATGACCAGGTTGTTGATTTTTTGCAATGCCTGCCGGTTGATGAGTGGACGTGTCAGTCTGCCGTTGGCGCTTGCTGCCATCACCAGGCTTGCATATACCAGAAGGACGACGAGGCTCACAAAATGAACTACAAGATCCAACGGCTCAGAGTATGTAAAAAAAGACTGAACCAGTGCCAGCGCGAATATCAGTACGGCACAATGAAGCTGCAGGGGATAGCTCAAAATTGAGGGCAGGCGCTGCCAGAAAGGTTCAAAGGCTCTCATCAGCGGGAGTTTTTCCAAAAATATGTTGCACTCCGAGCAGAGATAGACGTCTTTTGCCTGACCGAAATACTGGTGTTTTCTCACCGCAATACAGGAAGGGCACAAATTGGCGTGGCATTTCGGGCAGGTGAACAGTGCGTTTCGACGGGGATGATTATCGCAGTATAGAGGCATGATTCGATGTCCTGCGGCGAAGTTTTATTTTGCCGCAATATCAATGATATTAAAGGCCTAATATCACTTAAGGCGTAAATATTCCACAATAAATACGCAAATATCACTTGAGTTTTTTTTGTCTTGCCGTTAATTAAACAGCCAGAATGAAACCGGACAAAAAACTAAGAATCGGTGCTATTTCCGATACACATCTTGTCGGGCCGGACGGGGCTTTAAGAGGTATTATTCAAAAATACTTTGCCGATGCTGATATGATTTTTCACGCGGGCGATCTGGTTGATTTAAAAGTTCTGGAGATGTTCGGTGATAAAGATGTCCGTGCCGTTTGCGGCAATATGGACAATGCCCGGACCAGGCGCGAACTCCCCGAAGAGCTGATCATGGAGCTTGGCGGGTTTAAAATCGGCCTTATCCACGGCTGGGGATCGCCCGAGGGGATTGAAAACAGGCTGGCCGAAAAGCTTGGTCCGTTGGATTTAATTGTCTTCGGACATACCCACTATCCGGCGGTCAGATCAATAAATGGCACCTATTTTTTCAATCCCGGTTCTGCCGTGGACAAGAGGTTCGCACGCCACACAAGTATTGGAATTATTGAAATAGGTTCTCAAATAGAGGGCAGAATCATAGCTCTGCCCTGAATCAATCATTCGGGTGATGAAAAAAATGGAAACCATGTTTGCCCCGTGGAGAATGGAGTATCTTGTGTGTGAAAAACAGGAAGGTTGTGTTTTCTGCAAGTGTTCGACCCGCTGCGATGATTATGTATTGTTCGAGGGGAAGAACTGTTTTATCATCCTGAACCGATATCCCTATGTCAACGGTCATCTGATGATTATTCCACAGAGGCACTTGGGCGGTCTGGAGGAGTTGACTGCCGAAGAGAGAACAGAAATTTTCGATCTTCTTGATGTGTCGGTTAAAGTTTTGAAAGAGGCCATGAAACCGGATGGCTTCAATGTCGGCATGAACCTGGGGAAAGCCGCCGGGGCCGGGATTGCCGAGCATGTGCATATGCATGTGATCCCGCGCTGGCAGGGGGACACAAATTTCATGACGGTGGTCGGGAATGTGCGTGTGGTGCCGGAAGATCTGGCCGTTACCGCCGCCAGGCTCATACCTTTGTTTGAGAAATACACCCGTGGAGGGGAAAAACGATGAAAATCTTTTATTTGCTTCTTTTGATCATTTTCGCCTTTTTTATTGTCACTTTCTCCAAGTTCAACGATCAGGCGGTGACCATCAGGTATTTCTATCTACAGGAGATTGTCGTCCCCGCCTACATGCTCATTTTCGCCGCGCTGCTTCTGGGCGTGATTATCACCTGGATGCTCGGCGTGGTGGAGAGATTTCGACTTAACCGCACCATTTCCAAACAAAACAAAATAATCAGAGACCTGAAAAAGGAACTCCGTGAAAGCGAGGCGCCCCCGATTATTGAGGCGCCCAAAAAAGAAGTTCCTCCGGAACAATGAAAGCCGGGGTCAGATTCATCGCTGATCGCTCACTTGCCGGCGTGGCCAGGTGGCTCAGGCTTTGTGGATTCGACACGGTTGTTTTTCAGGGCAAGGCGGGGCGCGCCATGATGCGTCAGGCCCAGGCGCAAGAGCGTATCTTGCTCACACGCCGACGCGACATGCAGGTCAGGCAGTTTTCCGGACGGCTGCTCCTGTTGCAGGCCGTGGATACGGGAACTCAACTTAAATACATACTGGAGAGTCTTTCTCTGGCAATAAGCCGGGAAAAAATGCTCAGTATCTGCCTTGTGTGCAATCAGCCCCTCGAAGAGGTCCCTCGTCCGGAAGTGCGCG
>CAYWRV010000021.1:0-18330 GCA_964460865.1 uncultured Smithella sp.
GCTCGATGAACCATTTTTTGATAAAGGTCCTTTTGTGCAGCTCTTCCACGGTCGCACCCTTGCGCAGTGCCTCGTACATGATGAACTGGCGCTCGCTGGACGGCTCGTTGAGGCGTTCCATGAGTTCTTCCAGTGACAGGGAGTGAAAATTTTCGGCAAAGCCCAGGCCGTAGCGTTTTTTCTCCAGCGAACGGATGGCCTTTTGGAAGGCTTCCTTGTAGGTCTTGCCGATACTCATCACCTCGCCGACCGCCCGCATCTGTGTGCCCAGTTTGTCGGCCACGCCCGGAAACTTTTCGAAATCCCAGCGGGCGAATTTGACGACAATGTGGTCACCCGAGGGGGTGTATTTATCCAAAGACCCGTCCCGCCAGTAGGGGATCTCATCGAGCGTGACACCTGCGGCCAGCACCGACGAGATAAGCGCGATCGGAAAACCTGTGGCTTTGGAGGCCAGCGCCGACGAGCGCGAAGTGCGCGGGTTGATTTCAATGACGACAACACGGCCCGTCTCCGGGTTATGGGCAAGCTGCACATTTGTCCCGCCGATGACTTCGATGGCTTCGACTATTTTGTAGGCGTATCCCTGGAGGCGTTTTTGCAGCTCGCCGGAAATGGTCAGCATCGGCGCGGTGCAGCAGGAATCACCCGTATGCACACCCATCGGGTCGATGTTTTCGATGAAGCAAACGGTGATCATCTGATTTTTGGCATCCCGAACGACCTCCAGCTCCAGCTCCTCCCAGCCGATGACCGATTCTTCAATCAGAATCTGGCCGATGAGGCTTGACGAAATGCCGCGGCTCGCCGTCAGGCGCAGTTCCTCGAGGTTGTAAACAATGCCTCCTCCCGTACCGCCCATGGTGAAGGCGGGCCGGACAACGACCGGATAACCCATTTCCGCCGCGATCTTTTCCGCTTCCTCAACTGAAGTGGCGGGCGAGCTTTTGGGCGTTTCAATGCCCAGCCTGCTCATCGTTTCTTTAAATACGATACGGTCTTCACCCCGCTCGATGGCCTCCACCTGCACACCGATGACCTCCACGCCGTGACGCGCCAGCACCCCATTTTTGTACAGCTCCGAGGTCAGATTCAGACCGGTCTGGCCGCCCAGGTTGGGGAGAATCGCGTCCGGCTTTTCGTTTTCAATGATTTCCGTGAGCGCCTGAGCGTTCAGCGGCTCGATGTAGGTTACGTCGGCCATACCCGGGTCGGTCATAATTGTGGCCGGGTTGGAATTTACCAGAACAATTTCATAGCCGAGCCGGCGCAGTGCCTTACAGGCCTGCGTGCCCGAATAGTCAAATTCACAGGCCTGACCGATGATAATGGGCCCGGAGCCGATAATCAGAATTTTTTTAATGTCTTCACGTTTTGCCATAACCATCCTCGTGCGTTGCCGTAACTTCTTTGAGTGTAAAAAAGAGCTGTTTTGCGCGCGAGTATACGGACAATGGGGGTGAGTGTCAAAGGAATTATGAAAATTAGGCATCTGTCGCCCATGCCCTGAAAAAACCGGATTCCAAAGACCAGTTTTGGTGCTTTTTATTTCTTTTTTTTACTATATTCCGCATCCACCGTGATGGCGATACCGCCGCGCACTGCAAAGCTGGCGGTAACTTTACACCAGCGTGGCGAAAGGGCGGCGACCAGGTCATCGAGAATAATATTGGTGACATGCTCGTGGAAAACGCCTTCGTTGCGAAAAGACCAGAAATAGAGTTTCAGCGACTTGGATTCGACGATTTTCTTATCGGGAATGTACTCGATGGTGATTTTGGCAAAATCAGGCTGGCCGGTCATCGGGCAGACACAGGTGAATTCGTCGGTGGTGAGTGTCACGGTATAATCACGCCGGCTGTGGTTGGGAAATGTCTCCAGCTTGCGCACGGCACTGGCTGTTTTGTCTGAGCCCAGCAGGGTCAAACCCTCCAGATCTTTGTTTATCTTCTTTTCGGCCATTTTTTTCTCCTGAAGTAACAGTGTTTTTGTTTAGCGAAAACACGTGAAGTTATCAAGAAAATTGATTGGATAAAACGCAGCTATGTGCGCTGGGGGCGTGATCGCCCTAAAATAATTGTTGCAACGGGGACGGTGGATGATTATGGTTGAACTATCAATTCCGGCTTAAACAAAAACCTCGCGCCGGTGGCAAAAAAGGAGGAATACCATGTCTGAGAGCAAACCGACCCTTCCAGATAACACCTGGAAATGCAGCAACTGCGGCAATACGATAGTTCAGACCGCACCGCCGCAAACCTGTCCATCCTGCAAGCAAAAATGCGAGTTCATTAATGTGACCTGCTACCAGCCCGACTGTGGCTTCACCGGCATGGACAACCGCCTCAAACCATCCAAATAAGAAGAACAGCCGGCCAAAACCCATTCGCTGGCCGGGTCAGACCATCGTCAAAAAAACTCCCGCTGCCCCGGGGCGGCGGGAGTTTTTGCTTCAGGATTTGTGCCTGCCGGCCCTTTATTAATAAAGAGCCTGGAGCTGCTCGCCGTATTTTTTCAGTACTATCGGCCTTTTTAATTTCATCGTCTGGGTCAGCATACCGTTATCCACGGTGAAGTCTTCCGCGACAAAAAGATACTTTTGAGGCACTTCATATCCGCCGTAAGTCTTTCTCAGGTAAGTAGAGATCTCTTTCGACAGGAAATCGGTGAGAGCCTTGTCTTTGAGTGATTCTTCCAGTGTATCTTTCAAAAGGGGCTTGATGTTCGCTTCCGCCTGGAGGGCGGCAAAATCCGGCACAACGATTGCCACATTATAGTCCTTGCCGTCACCGTAGAGCATGATGTTCAGTATCCAGCGGATGAGTTTGGCTTCGTTCTCGATGCCTTCCGGATGAACGTACTTGCCGTTTGCCAGTTTGTATTCATCCTTGAAGCGTCCGGTAATATGGAGATAACCTTCTTCATCGATCCAACCGCGGTCGCCGGTGCGGATGCCGGGAAAACCGTTCCACTTGTCGGGCATTATCACTTCCGCCGTCTGTTCCGGTTTGTTGTAATACCCCATCATCACATGGGCTCCATAGGCGATGATCTCACCGTCGGGGCTGTCCTCGCCCACACGTGATTTATCGATAACGACGTGCATGTTCTTCACCACCTTGCCGACCGTGCCGAGTTTGTTGCCGTACTTTGGCGAGTTGGAGCTGATGACCGGCCCTGTTTCCGTCATGCCGTATCCGTCGAAGGTGGGCTGGCCGATATCTTTGAAGAACATGGCAATTTCCGGCTTCACCAGAGCGCTGCCCGTGACGAAGAATTTCAGCTCGCCACCGAAGACATTGCGCACCTGTGAGAAGACCAAAGCGTCGTAATCCTTGAACTCTTTCGTTTTTTCGGGAAGATCGCGGTTTTTGACCGCCTCGGCGAGTGCCGCGTCAAAGAATTGTTTTTTCACCGGGTCGGCATTCACTCCCTGCTGGATGGTGTCATAGACTTTGTTAATGATGCGGGGAACGACACAAAGACCGGTCGGTTTGACTTCCTGGAAATTTTGTATGAGCTTGTCCACCGATTCGGCAAAAGCAATGCCGCCGCCCGCGGCAACATACAGGTGCAGGTCGGAGGCCAGGCCGTAGACATGGGCCCAGGGGAGAATGGCTACAATGTGCATGGTTTCGTCAATCCCGAAAGTGTCCAGACCGATACGGCCGTTCAGGGCGAGTGATCCGTGATGGAGCATCACTCCTTTGGGATCTCCGGTGGTTCCGGAAGTGTAGACAATATTGGCCATGTCCGACCAGTGGGGCTTGATGGAAGGGGTGGGGTTGGCTTTTCCCATCTCCTCCAGGGCTTGCATCGACTTTTCACCTTTCCCGAAGACAACGAAAATATCTTCCAGTGTCGGAATCGAATTTTTGAAATCTTTGATTTTTTCATAGACGGCATCGTAGGCGGCAAATAAAAACTTCACGCCCGAGTCACGCACTATGTATTCGATAACTTTGGGAAGCTCCTGAAGATACATCGGTACAAAAACACCCCCCAGGCCGTGGGTGGCCTGCTCCAGTATGAACCACTCCGTACAGTTTTGAAGAATAACGCCTATTTTTTCTCCCTTGGAAAAACCCATTTTTTTCAGTGCGCCGCGCAGGTTGTCAACACGGTCGGCCACCTGCTTGAAAGTCACCCACTGATACTGACCGGATTCGGGGTTTTTTGTCCCGAACAGCCTGTTGTTCGGAAATTTGGCCACGCTTTGCTCGAATAAGTCCACAAGATTGTTGGGATTGTCAAACACTGCATCCATGTTTACTTCGTTTGCCATAAGATCACCTCGCTAGATAGAATATATCTTCCCAAATTTACGGGGAAAACTATCGGGATAAACTCATTACGGGATAATTCCCGGCCGCTCCGGAGCGTCGCCTGAATATCCCGCGTCAGAAAACCGAGCCAAATTGTTATGGGTTCTGTCCGGTGGCCGGCTGGGCAGCTTGCTTCACGAGAAAGTACCCTGAGCCACTTTCGCCGCGGAGTATAGGAAGAACACGACGCCCTGTCAAGCACAAACAGTCTGATTTACGCTTTCTGCAAAAGAAATGTCGCGGGTCAAATAAAACAGGAGTATGTAATCGGCCGAGGAGGAAAACATCCTTTATCTCAGTAGCTTTAACAACAAATACAAGATGCTTTTTTCGTGAAGCGACCAAAATTAATTAAGGCTTGCCTAAGACAACAAATATTGATAAAAGCACGCAAATTTCAAAAGAGGCTCGAATAAGCATCTCGCTTGTGGGCGCTTGAGTGGCGTTATACCGGCAGCGATGCTTGCTTTGAAGCTCAAAAAATAGAAAAGAGAGGTCAAAATAATGAGAGAAGTAGTTATCGTCGGCGGGGCAAGAACAGCGGTGGGGGACTATATGGGATCGCTTTCCGGATTCACCCCTGTTCAATTGGGAATCATCGCCTTAAAGGGGGCGATTGAAAAGGCAGGTATCGATAAAAACCTGATTCAGGAAGTGGTCGGAGGCCAGTGCAATCAGGCCGGAGCACCGGGAAACACGGCGCGCCATGTGGCGCTTGGAGCTGAGCTCCCCGTGGAATCGTTTGCCTTCACGGTTCATCAGCAGTGCTGCTCTTCGATGCGCGGCGCCGAGCTCCTCTCTCAGGAAATCATGCTGGGAAAGGTTGACATCGGTGCGGTGGTCGGAGTGGAGAGTATGAGCAACGCGCCCTATCTGCTCTTCGGCGCGCGCAAAGGCTATCGCCTGAATGACGGAGAAAAAATTCAGGACAGCCTGATGATCGGCGGCCTGGTGGACGCTCTTTTGGGCTATCACATGGGCATTACGGCGGATAATATCGCGGATCAGTATAAAATTTCCCGCCAGGAACAGGATGAATGGGCGCTTATGAGCCACCAGAGAGCCTGCGCCGCATCCGATAAAGGATGGTTTAAAGACGAAATCATTCCCGTGGAAGTTAAAACCAGAAAGGGAACGGTTATTTTCGACCGTGACGAGCACCCCCGGGCGGACACCAGTATGGAATCATTGAGCAAACTGAAACCTGTCTTTAAAAAAGATGGCACAGTGACAGCCGGCAATGCTTCCGGCCTCAACGATGCAGGGTCATGTCTGATCATGATGTCCGCCGAAAAGGCCAAAGAGCTGGGGCTGACACCGATCGCCCGCGTGGTAGCTTCGGCGCCCGGCTCCGTTGAGCCGCGCATCATGGGCATGGGAGTGGTTCCTGCAGTCAATAACGCACTTAAGTTTGCCAAGATGAAACTTACAGACATTGACTATTTCGAGCTGAACGAGGCGTTTGCCGCACAAGTCATCGGCTGCAACCGCGAGCTCAAAATCCCTCTGGAGAACGTCAATGCCGTCGGTTCCGGCATCAGCATCGGTCACCCGGTCGGCGCTACCGGCGCCCGCCTCATTGTCACTCTGATGGGTGAACTCAAGCGTCGGGGCAAAAAATTCGGTTGCGCCGCTCTTTGCGCCAGCGGCGGCCCCGGGCAGGCGTTTATTATTGAAATGCTCTAAACGGGAAAGGCGGACAGTGCCTCACGGTACTGTCCGCTCCCCTGGAATGACACGGATAAATCTGTATTTTTCAATTGATTTGACAGCAGGTAAATCGTAACCAAATTAAAAACAGCACACAAAAATCTTGTGATTAAGCCTATCACAATGTCAGGAGGAAAAAATATGGCGCTTAAAACAGGCGAGCAGTACGAAGATAGTATTCGCAACATGAAATTCAAGATTTACCTGATGGGCGAAAAAATCGACAACTGGGTGGATCATCCGATTATCCGGCCTTCGCTTAATTCCGTAAAAAAGACATACGAGCTGGCCCATAAACCCGAATATGAAGACCTGATGACGGCGAAGTCCCATCTCACAGGTGAAACAGTAAACAGATTCACCCACCTGCATCAGAGTACCGACGACTTGATTAAAAAAGTAAAAATGCAGCGCCTTCTGGGACAGCAGACGGCCTCCTGTTTTCAGCGCTGCGTAGGTATGGATGCGATAAACGCCGTAGACAGCACCACCTACGAGATGGATCAGAAACTCGGCACCAACTATCATGAAAGATTCATCAACTTCCTGAAAATGGTGCAAAAGGAAGATATGACTGTCGACGGGGCGATGACGGACGTCAAGGGAGACCGCAGCCTGCCCCCCCACAAGCAGGCCGATCCTGACATGTACGTTCACGTAGTGGAGAAAAACGACAAAGGCATTGTGGTTCGAGGCGCAAAGGCCCATCAGACCGGAGCGATAAATTCGCATTGGATTCTCGCCATGCCGACCATTTCCATGGGCAAGGACGATGCTGACTATGCCCTGTCATTTGCCTGCCCGGCGGATGAGGAGGGGATTTTCTATATCTACGGCCGTCAGTCATGCGACACGCGTAAACTTGAAGGAGGAACCATCGATGTCGGAAACTACCACTTCGGCGGGCAGGAAGCGCTGATGGTGTTCGACAATGTTTTCATCCCCTGGGAAAATGTTTTCATGTGCGGCGAATATGAGTTTGCCGGCATGCTCGTTGAGCGTTTCGCAGGCTATCACCGGCAGAGTTACGGAGGCTGTAAAGTGGGAGTCGGCGATGTACTCATCGGCGCGGCGGCACTGGCTGCCGACTACAACGGCGCTGCCAAGGCTTCGCATATAAAAGACAAGCTCATTGAAATGACCCATCTGAATGAAACACTGTTCTCCTGCGGTATCGCCTGCTCGGCGCAGGGACACAAGACCGCCTCCGGCACCTATCTGATTGATCTTTTGCTGGCGAACGTCTGCAAGCAGAATATCACCAGATTCCCCTATGAAATCTGCCGTCTGGCCGAAGATATTGCCGGCGGAATGATGGTGACTCTGGCGTCGGAAAAAGATTTTAAAAATCCTGAAATAGGCCAGGTTTTGGAAAAGTATTTAAAAGGCATCGAAAATGTCTCTAGCGAGGACCGCGCCAGAATCATGCGGCTCGTAGAAAACCTGACGCTGGGGACTGCAGCGGTCGGCTACCGGACAGAGTCAATGCACGGAGCCGGCTCACCTCAGGCACAGCGCATCATGATCGCGCGCCAGGGCAATCTCGAAGAAAAGAAGAAGATGGCAAAAAACATTGCCGGCATCAAAGAAGAAAAGAAGTAACCAGAATTTGACATCAACCGAAAATGAGCCTGCCGCAAAAACGGCAGGCTTTTTTTGGTCCGGAAATAGCGGTAGTAATCCTGTTTAGGCTCTCCACAAAAGAGGGCCTTCAACAGCATTCCTGTTCATGATGGAATTAAAATGGAGCAAATTGATTTATTTTAAGAGAGTCGACAAAGAAGACAAAACTGAAAAGGGACGTCAGGCGTGCGGAGTCGGCCTCCTGCCTGACGTCTTTCCCCTTTCCCCTTCCGTGGTCTTAAGCCGCGGTTTTTCTGCGGCGATTTATTTTTTCGACAAAACCGGGCAGCAGAGATTCGGTTTTTGCCTGCCGTAGGAACAAATTCATCAGATCGTTGCACGACAAGCCGATTTCGTCGGCAAATTTTTCAAAGTAACCACTTACGTCTTCATCTACGCGTAAGTTAAGCGGCAATTTAAGAGGAATGCCTGTATTTTGTGCATATGCCGGAGCAAGCGGATTTTCTTTAATCTCATCGGCTGTATTATTTTTTCTTTGTCCTTTTTTATACACCGGACTGCGGTATAAATCCGGGTACTCATGAGCACCCGGCTTGCAGGACTTCATCCTCGCCTCCCAGTTGCCATACAATCGGCCCTGCTCGTCGAATGCAGCCCTGTAAATACCGGCAGGTGAATAGGAAAAACCGCACTTGCTCATATTGACCTCAAAAAGTCGTTCTGCCATTTGCCTGACAACCAGATCATCCATCAGTGGGCTCCTCCATCGACATCAAGTTGGCGTTGTACATGGAAAAATTCATGGAACACCGGTTTTCTGCCGGTGCCCGGCTTCGGTCTATACGAAAAATTTTGGTTGGATGCGTCACAAGGTGAAAAATAGCAAAAGACATACCATCTGTCGCCAAGTTTGCGTCGCCGGCATTGTTTCCGTAGAAGCTCCTTCGGGCAAAGGCGGACGCTGAAATTTTTAAACGCTTGTTATTAGTCGGTTTATTGTAAAAAAAGAGGGATGTAGAGGCCAGGAGCCGGATTCATCATTAAACGTTTGCGTATGAAAAAAAATGATAATTTATCGCGCCGTAGATCCTGTCAGCCGAAAAGACAAAATTTATGTAGGGATTATCCTACAATATAATTCGGTAAATTGTAGGGTTAATCCGACAGCTTCGGGGCGGCGAACTTACTTGTCACGCTTTTTGAAATCGTCCGGCTTAATGTTGTATTTCTGGACCAGGTTGGAAAAATCAGGCCTGTATTTATCGGCAAGTTTTGCCGCCTTTGTCACATTTCCCCTGGTGAATTCAAGGAGGCGTACGATATAGCCTTTTTTAAAATCATCCACAGCCCTTTTATATGGTATGAAAGATTCCGGCGGCTGAACGTTGGCGGAAAGGATAAGCTCATCACCTATAATGTTATCAGACGTTACAGCCACTGCGTGCTCAATGCTGTTTTCCAGTTCCCGAACATTTCCAGGCCAGTCGTGTAGCATGAGTTTCTGCATTGCCATGGCGGAGAGACCTTTGACTTCTTTTTTCATCCTCCCGCTGATTTCCTCCAGGAAATGCTCCGCAAGGAGAGGTATATCTTCTTTTCTGTCCCTGAGCGGCGGTATTTCAATCGGGACAACGTGAATTCTGTAATACAGATCCTCGCGGAAGGCACCTTCCCTGATCATCTCTTTAATAATCTTGTTGGTAGCCGTGATTACACGGACATCGATATCGTGCGGTTTTCCACTGCCCAGCGGAGTGACTTTCTTCTCCTGCAGAACCCTCAAAAGCTTTGCCTGTAAGGCGAGCGGCATATCTCCGATTTCATCGAGAAAAATCGTTCCGGTGTGGGCACGGACAAACATCCCCTTGTGGTTTTTTTTTGCGTCCGTGAAAGCTCCTTTTTCGTGACCGAAAAGTTCGCTCTCCAAGAGTGTCTCGGGAATTGCTGCACAGTTCACCGTCACAAAAGGCCCGTCTTTTCTGGTGCTCGCCAGATGAACGGCCCGGGCGATCAATTCCTTTCCCGTGCCGCTCTCGCCGGATATGAAAATTGTTGAATCGGTAGGTGCCACGCGGGCAACCAGATCCAGGATCAGGCGCATCTTTTCGCTGCGCGCGATGATGTTTTTAAAATGATATTTATCTTCCAAGAGCCCCTCGAGGCGCTTTACCTCTGCTACCAGACGACGGTTTTCAAGGGCTTTTTCCACCTGCAGGAGGAGCTCTTCGGGATCGAAGGGCTTGTTGAGGAAATTATATGCCCCTTTTTTCACCGCTTCGACGGCGCTTTCGATGCTGCCATGCGCGGTCAAAATGATAATTGGCAGATACGGGTTGATTGCTTGCAGTTGCCCCATTAAAGAAATTCCGTCCGTTCGGGCAAGCCTGAGATCCACAATGGCAAGGTCCGGAGCCCCCTCTGTGGTTTTAGCCAGCGCCTCATCTTCATCTGCGGCGGTGATCACCTCATAGCCGGAAACCTCGAGTCTTATCCGCACGAGCTCCAGAAAATTGGCGTCATCATCGACGACAAGGATTTTTTGAGTTTGCTCCGGCATCATTTCAGAAGCTCTTTCTTTTTCAAATCGATCTCCAGATCGATCTGCTTCGATTTTTTAATCGTGGTTTTCAGTTCCTGTACTTCTTTCTCCAAACGTTCATTTTCCTGTGTCATTTTCTCATATTTCTGCACCACGCCGATCAGGATCTTCGCCTGCCCGGCAAAGCGGCTCTCGGGGAAAAAAGTCAGGACTTTTTTAAAAGAGGCGGCGGCTTTATCCGGATCTCTTTTGGGATTTCCCGGGTGGGCGTAAATCAGTCCCAGATTCAAAAACGCCTCATCTGCGGGATACATATTGGCGCAGGCTGATATGATTCTGATGTTCTCCCGTTCAGCTGCATCGTAGTCGCCCTTTTCCATGTATTTATGTGCCCGCGCCAGCGCATCTTCAGTTTCCCGTTTGTCCTTCAGACCGGAAAGCAAGGCGCACCCGGCCAGAAACACTATGATCAGGCCGGTAACTGAAACGTAAAAACACTGCCGCGTCCTGTTTCGCTTGTCGCCCAAATCCTGCCTCCATGTGCGGTAATAATATGCTTAACTATGGCCAGCCCCAGACCCGTTCCTTTAATCGTACTGTAGCTGGTCATAGCACTCTGCCGGAATTTGTCAAAGATAACTTCCAGATCCTCAGGCGGAATGCCGTGGCCGGAGTCGGCGATGGACACTTCCACACCCTCGGAAAGAGGGCGGGCTTTGATGGTTATCCTGCCCCCCTCG
Source organism: uncultured Smithella sp. (assembly GCA_964460865.1). Lineage (GTDB taxonomy): Bacteria > Desulfobacterota > Syntrophia > Syntrophales > Smithellaceae > UBA8904. The sequence continues at coordinate 10,899 of CAYWRV010000021.1, forward strand.
GGCGTGAATTTCACGGCATTTCCAATCAGGTTTCGCAGCGCCTGAAGCATTCTTTCCTCATCCGCGCTGACCTGCGGCAGCTCGTCCGGTGCCTCCCAGCTAATGCCGATATTTTTCGTCAGCGCCAGCGGCTCCATGGCGGAAATTGCCTTGAAAATTAATCTGTCGATATCGAATTTCTCACGCCTTAACGCAAGCATCCCCGCTTCCATCTTGGAGAGATCCAAAAGGGAATTAACCAGGTCCGTCAGACGGTTGCCCTCTTCCGTGATGATCCGTAAAATCCTGGTCCGGTTATGACTGAAATCACTCCCCTGATTGTTGAGTAACAGATTCGTCCCTTCTCTGATGGAAGCCAGCGGCGTGCGCAGTTCATGTGCCATCAAAGAGAAAAAGTCTGACTTCATTTTATCCGCCTCCTGCAGTTTGCCGCACATCGCATTAAAATCGCGCGCCAACTCCCGGATTTCATGGGGAGCGGAAATTTCCAGTCTGCAGTCAAAATCGCCACGGGCAATGCGCCTGGTTTTCCGGCGCATAATGGACAGAGGTATCGCGATGCTTCTGGTGACCAGCACGGATATGATGATTCCCAGAAGGGCACAGGCGGCAACGATGGCAATCACTATCCGCCTTGCTTCGGAAACCGACTGGCCCAGATTTTCGACTTTCCCGTAAGTTTCCCGCTCGGCCGACAGCTTGAGTTCTCTGAGTTTCAGTAAAATTCCGTCCGTCAGAGCCTCCTTTTCATCTTTCAGAACTTCCGGTAAATATGGTTCGTTATTTTCCACATAGGAGGCTTCCTGATAAAAAATATCTTTATATGCCGTATAGGCATCCCTGACCACAGTGATTAAGTCCTTTTTCTGATCGCTTCCGGCGATCGTCATCGCCTCATCGAGACCGGTGTTTATTTCTTTTTCCATTCGTTCGAACTGAAGAAAATACTCTCTGTCCCCGGTGAGGACGTACTTCCGGTCGAAACCTGTTTGCGAAAGAACAGCTTCCGCCACGCCCTGAATAAGTTCCTTAAACCGCTGATCAGTGTGGATAATTTCGTCCGTCGCCGTCCTAAAGGCGCTGAAGCGCGAAAAGGAGTAGGCGCTCACCGCGGCAAGCGGAATGAGTATTGCCAGATAACCGATCATCAAACGTGTAAAGATGCCTGGTCTCATCTTGTCCGGCCGCCTTTAAATCATTAAGCTTTCTTATGGTCTGTGCCGTGCCGAAACCGGTACGGCAGGAAGAATAATCGCTTGTTATTGAACGTGAAACTCTTTTTGTTTCAGATCAAACATTCATCTTGCAGGCGGGAGCTTACTGCGGGCAAACGTTAATGTCAAGGTTTTGCCCTCACGCCGCGGCCAGCCAAATCTTCCCTTATAAGGAAATACCTGCGCCAGATTCCGCTTGAATTACCGGCTCTGTGTGCGTATTAAAGAAATGACTTATGCGCGGGAAGGCATCCGGCCGGAAAGCGCGGGCCGTGAAGTATGTAGGAAGTTAAATAAAAAAACGCAACCGCTCAGATAATGCCTCGCCAGCCGGGGCAGGCCAGGAAAAATTTAAGGCATGGGCCTTTTTATCAGAGGGAGGACTTCATGACGGGAGCGGAAATTATTTTAAAAACAGCAGCCGGGGCGGGTGTGGAAATTTGTTTTGCCAATCCCGGCACCACGGAGCTGCCTCTGGTGGCCGCGCTGGATAGCATAAAGGAAATCCGGCCGGTGCTGGGACTGTTTGAAGGGGTATGCACCGGCGCCGCCGATGGATATGGCCGGATCAAAGAAAAACCGGCCCTGACTCTTTTGCATCTGGGGCCGGGCCTGGCCAACGGGATCGCTAATCTCCATAACGCACGGCGCGCCCGTACACCTCTCGTCAACATCGTCGGTGAGCACACCACGTGGATCAGACCGTACGACCCGCCGCTGAACATGGATATCGAAGGGCTGGCAAAAACACTGTCGGGCTGGCAAAAACAAAGTGAATCAGCCGGTAAGCTCTCCGCCGACACAGCCGAGGCAATCTTCAATTCTCAATACGGCCAGATATCCACTTTGATTGTGCCGGCGGATCTGCAGTCAGCCACCGTCGGGACGAGCGAAATAGCCGATCGGCCTTTCGCCTTTAATCCAGTCAGCGAAGAGATGATGCCTCATGCTGTTTCTATTATTCAGGAAGCGACAAGCCCCGCCCTCATTCTCGGAGGAAGGGCGCTAAGACGCAAAGGGCTTGAAGCGGCGGCGCAAATAAAGGCAAAATCCGGCTGCGAACTGATCATGATGACCTTCCCATCTCTCTTCGAGGCAGGTGCGGGCCTGCCCGTCTTAAAGCGTGTTCCCTACTTTCCGGGAGAGGCGCAAAAACTTCTGAAAAAATACGACGCTTTTATTTTGGTCGGAACAGGTGAGCCAACTGCTTTTTTCGGTTACGCCGAAGGTATCACCTCATTTCTGCCGGAGAAAGCACCCAGGCTGCGCCTGGACACCAACAAGCAGGATGCGGCCGAAGTACTTGCCTGGCTCTCCTCATCCCTCGGGCCGGATGCAGGGCAAGACCAGTTGCAGTCTGTATTGGCACGCCCCTGTTCGCCGGAGCTGCCTGCGGGCAAACTGAACGCCGCTTCACTTTGCGCGACCGTGGCCGCTCTTCAGCCGGAGGGCTGTATCGTCGTGGAAGAAGGCATCTCCTCGGGAGCTTTTTACTACACCCACTCGCCGTATTTAAAACCGTACCGCCACCTGACTCTTACCGGAGGCTCAATCGGCATCGGCATCCCCCTGTCACTGGGTGCGGCGCTTGCAGAACCGGAAGCCAGAGTCATCAATATTCAGGCAGACGGTAGCGCCATGTACACGCTGCAGGCCCTGTGGTCACAAGCCAGGGAGAAGACAAAGGTCATTACCGTAATCTGCGCCAACCGCAAATATTTTACAATCGAGCTTGAGAGCCTCCGCGCGGGATACTCCTCGCCCGGAAAGAAGGCACAGTCTCTGACGAACCTTGCCGGCCCATCCCTGGATTGGGTCAAATTAAGCGAAGGAATGGGAGTGCCGGCCCTCCGCGTGAACACGGCGGAGGGCTTCATCAAGGCCTTCCGAGGCGCCCTCGAGGAGGCAGGTCCTTTTTTAATTGAAGCTGTTTTGGAGTAAAATTATGACCGACACGATGAGATACATAGATCACGGAAGCGGCGGCCCCCCATCTTGCATGGTTGTCAGGCAGGGGCCTGTACCCAAACCGCAAAAGGGCGAGGTTCTCATCGACGTCGCCTACGCAGGCGTCAACCGACCTGATCTCCTCCAGCGCCAGGGCGCTTATCCACCGCCGCCGGGTGCCTCACCGGTGCTGGGGCTGGAAGTTTCCGGAACAATCGCCGCCGCACATCCTGATGTGACCGGCTTGTATGTCGGCGATCCGGTCACGGCACTTGTCCCTGGCGGCGGGTATGCAGAATATTGCATTGTGCCGGCCGCTCATTGTCTGCCTGTGCCTGCGGACCTGACTCTTTCCGAGGCGGCGGCACTTCCGGAAAATTATTTCACTGTGTGGTCCAATGTTTTTGAGCGAGGCTCATTGCAGGCCGGCGAGAATTTTCTAGTACACGGCGGGGCGGGCGGTATCGGATACAGCGCCATCCAACTGGCCAAGGCTTTCGGCGCGAAGGTTTTCACCACGGTTGCCGGTGCCGCGCAAATCGATGCCGCCAGGCAACTGGGCGCGGATGCGGTGCTTGATTATACCACCGAAGACTGGGCGGACAAAATATCCGGCATGGTCGGCAGTCGCGGCATTGATTGCATTCTCGATTTTATCGGGGGCCCATATATCCAGAAAAACCTCAAACTGCTGGCACGAAACGGCAGGCTGGTGCAGATCGCTTTTTTGCAGGGATCGAGAGGCGAGCTGGATCTGATGCCTGTTCTGACCAAAAACCTGACCATCACAGGATCCATGCTGAGGCCGAGATCCATAGAAGAAAAAGCCGCCATCGCCGGCGCGCTTCGCGAAAAAGTCTGGCCTCTTTTTGCACAACAGAAATTAAGGGTTCTCATTTCCGCTGTATTCGATCTCGCGGATGTGCAAAAGGCACACGAGATGATGGAAGCGTCCGCTCATATCGGGAAAATAGTCCTCAAAGTGCGTGGCTGAAGTGTCAAAGCTGTATGGCGCTGCGGCAGGCCCGAATGCCACAGATGCTCTTAATCGCCTGAAACAACCACTTTATATTTGCCGTAGATTCCCAGGAAATTCTGCACGTCCCAGTCAACATGGGTCACTTTCGTGATACCACCGTTTTTCTTGGCAGCTTCAATGCTGCAGTCTCCGAGTGCAATCAAACTCAAAATACTGATGCAGCTGGCCTCGCCAGTTTTGGCTGCAGCGCCGCTGTTCGCGGTTGCACCCAGGGGCATTTTCACGCCGCTGTAAATCGAACCGGCCGGCATCAGCCCGGCACATCCGTACAATGCAAATAACATGGTCAACACAATGGCAAACAACATTTTTTTTATGGTTTCCTCCAAAACAGTTGGAAAATAGTTTACGGTTTCGAAATATCAAACGCCTGAATCGCGTTGATACTTCACTTCTATCTGCAATATATGAACCTTTCGGGCCTGCCGCAGGAACAAAGACATAATCAGCCGTGAGGCTATTTATTTTTTTCCAAAGGTCCGGGGGAATACTTTTAAAAGTGCGACCGCGCCCCGCAGGCGCTCAATCGGGCCCCGTCCATACAACAGCCGGGTAATGCCTCTCAACCCATCGTAAAGTTTGCGGCTGTATGGATGCCACCAGAAATTACGGCGCACCCCCGGCATAATATCATTGACGATCACGCGCTGGCGGGTCATTTCCGCAAACCCCAGGCGTCCGTGCGTCCGGCCGATGCCTGAGTTCTTAAACCCGCCCCAGGGGGTTTCGGCCAGACCGTGGCTCATCAGGTGATCGTTTATCGTGACAGCGCCGGCCAGGAGCCGGCGGGCGATGCTTTGGGCTTTGGAGCTGTCTTTGGACCAGACCGACGCGGTAAGTCCCAGCTCTGAATCATTGGCCAGAGAAACCGCCTCATCGATACTATCGAAGGGCATGACTGCCAGAACCGGTCCGAAGGTTTCCTCTTTCATCAGAAGCATTCCGTGATGGACATCGGTAAGGACGAGACAGGGTAGAAATTGCCCCTGCGTACCCTCCGGCGGGTCGCTGCGGGCAAAAACAGTGGCGCCTTTTTCCATGGCGTCCGAAACATGGCGGTTCACCGCTTCCAATTGTCTGCCGGTCGTCATCCTGCCTATGTCCGTATCGAAGTTTGAATCAGGACCGATGCGCAGGGCTTCCACCCCGGTTTTAAGCTCGTCAAGAAACGGAGCATAGATCCGTCGATCAACATAAATACGCTCTACGCCGCCGCAGGATTGGCCGGCATTTTGCAGTCCCGCCCATACTGCGCCTTTGGCCGCGCGGCACAGATCTGCATCCTCACAGACGATCATCGGGTCATTACCGCCCAGCTCCAGGCTCACGGGCGTCAGTGTCGCAGATGCCTTTTGCATGAGATACTTCCCAACCGACACGGATCCGGTGAAAAACAGTTTGTCGATACCCGCGTCGAGAAACGCATCGCCGGCGACACGGCCCGGCATATTGATATGGTGAAACAGCCCTTCGGGCAGATCCGCCGCTTCGATCGAGCGCCGCAGAAAACGGCTCACCGCCTGAGTTTCCGATGCACCTTTAAAAATAACCGCGTTTCCTGCCAGAAGTGCGGGGATGATTTCTGAAAATGGAATCGAGGCGGGATAATTCCAGGGGGAGATGATTCCCACCACACCGCAGGGAACCTGCGTAAGCACACTTCTTTTGTTGGCCATCAGCAGATTGCCGGGAGATATTTTTTGATCACGGAGAAACTCAGGAGCATTTCTACAGTAATAGCTTATCGCCATTGTCATCGCCACACACTCCGTCGCCATCGCATCCACACGTGTTTTACCGTTGTCTGCAGCAATGACGTCGGCAAGCTCGTCAATGTGGTCAACAATAAATCGCCGTATTTGCAAAATTCGTTTAATGCGTTGTTTCAGGGGTGTAGCTTCCCACTCTTCCTGAACGGCGCGCGCCTGTCCGACGGCAATCCTGAGATCATCGATGCTGTTCGGGGCGGATGGCTGTTTTTTTTCAGCACTGTGACTGATTGACTCGGGTGACATTCCTTTATCCATCATAAATGAATTCACTTATCCGGCAGGCAAAACGAGTTCGACACGTTACATATCCTTACGGGTCCGCATTGAAGGCTCTTTTCACCCGAGATTATAGGGGCATCAGTTAGTGATGTCAATTGAATCGTTATGAAAAATCCATTGAAAAAATCAGGAAAGAACCATAGGGAATCAGAAGGATTTTAAATCCCGGACGACCGGAGGGCGGGGAAAAAATATGATCTCAAAGCGCGCGAGTGAATTCACCTCTTTTATCGTCATGGATGTGATGGCGAAAGTCCAGGAGCTGGAGCGACAGGGAGAAAACATTATCCATATGGAAGTGGGGGAGCCGGACTTTTCAACACCTTCCGTCATCGTGGAAGCAGCCATCGAGGCGTTAAGGCACAACAAGACCCGCTATACGCACGCGTTGGGGTTACTCGAGCTTCGCCAGGCGATTTGTGATTATTACCGCGCCCAATATAGCGTAAGCATCACACCCGACCAGGTGCTGGTTTCTACCGGCACCTCGCCGGTTTTGCTCTTTGCCATGCTGGCCATACTCGACCAGGGCGACGAAGTGATCGTTTCGGACCCTCGCTACCCCTGCTACCAGAATTTCATCCTGGCGGCAGGCGGAAAACTCCGGCAGATCCGCACCTATCCCGAAGAGGGATTTCAATATCGTCGCAAGGATATTGCCGGGGCGATCTGTTCTAAAACCAGAGCCATTATGATCAATTCCCCCTGCAACCCCACCGGTATTGTCATGACCGGAAAGCAGCTTGGTGAAATCGCCTCATTCGACAGCCAGTACATAATTTCTGATGAGATATACCACGGCCTTGTTTATGAGGGCCGGGCGCACTCCATTTTGGAATATACCGACAGGGCATTTGTAATCAACGGTTTCTCAAAGCTCTACGCCATGACGGGCTGGCGTCTGGGCTATCTCATTTTTCCAAGGGAATTCAGCGCCGTCATGCAACGGATTCATCAGAATTTTATGATCTCGGCGAACGCTTTTATTCAATGGGCGGGCATCGCCGCTCTCGCGGAGGCGCAAAACGATGTCGCGCGGATGGTGCGCCTCTATGATGAGCGCCGCCGGTATATGATCGGACGACTGCGCGAGATGGGGTTTGTTATTCACGTGGAGCCGACTGGTGCTTTTTACGTTTTCGCCGACGGCAGAAAAATTTTTAGTGACTCATACCGCGAAG
>CAYWRV010000022.1:0-18189 GCA_964460865.1 uncultured Smithella sp.
TGTGTGTCGGTCCGAACCAGGAAGTCTCGGTGGAGGAGCCCATGGCAAATTCGTCCGTATTGGTCTTGCCTGTGATTATCGCGCCTGCCGCAGCGAGCTTTTCCACAACCGTCGCGTCGTATGGAGAAAAATAGTGCTGCAGCATGCGGGAGGCGCACGTTGTCGGTACGCCCCTGGTACAGATGATGTCTTTGAGCGCCACGGGAATGCCTGTCAGCGGCTTTATGTCCCCTCTTTTTATGTCCCGGTCGGCAAGCTCCGCCTCGGCCAGCGCCTCTTTTTTTGTCAGGCTGATGTAGGAATGAATTTTATCCTCCAGCTCATCAATACGCTCAAAAACAGCACGGGTGATCTGCGTTGCCGTCACCTCGCCGGCACGTATCTTATCTTGCAGCTCGTGAATGGTAAATGCGGCTAAATCCATAAAATCCTCTTGGTATAAAAAATGCGTTTTATTTCTTTTGTGCCGCATCTCAAAAAAAATGGCGGCTGAGGCCCCGAAACTTAATATGATGGGAAAATGAGCGGGTTTCAGTCGATGATTTTCGGTACACGAAAAAAGTCGCCCCGCTTGTCCGGCGCGTTGGCGAGCGCCCCTTGAGTGCCCAGCGACGGGCGCACCTCATCTTCACGAAAGGCATTGACAAGCCCACCCGGATGAGTAGTGGGGGGTACTCCACGTGTGTCCGGCTCACTGATGCTGCTTACATAAACCAAAAGATTGTTAAGTTCAGCGGTGAATTGTTCTTTTTCCTGTTCTGTAATTTCCAGCTCGATCGCCCGGGCAGCCTGCTCCACATCATTTATGCTGATTTTCAAAACGTCCTCCTCAAAATACATCCCAGTAAGGGCGCTGCAGGGAAACAATTTTTTTCAGTATCTGTATATTGGCCTCGTCAGCTTCCTCTTCCAGGCACAAGAGCTGCTCGTCGGTTATGTGTGTTTCATCTCTCATCTCCATCAATGTGGCTCTTGTCGATTGAGCCAGGCCGCCCAGATGGTAGCCGCCTTCCAGAACGGCAACCATTTTTCCCCTGCAGCATTCATCTGCGATGTCCATAAGGATACGCGTCATCGCGGCAAATCCCTCCGGCGTGACCCGCATCGAGCCGAGCGGATCTTTGTAATATATATCGTAGCCGGCTGATACTAAAATGAGCTCGGGCTGGTAGGCGAAAGCGATCGGCAGGAGAATTTTTCGAAGTGCCGCCACGAAGGTACCGTTCACCGCCCCCCGGTTCAGGGGCACATTAACGGTAAAACCAAGCCCCATGCCCTCTCCGACCTCCTGCCAGCTTCCCGTGCCGGGATAATAAGGGTATTGATGTGTCGAGAAGTAAAGCACCTGCCGGTCTGCATAGAACATCTTTTGCGTGCCGTTGCCGTGATGAAGGTCCCAGTCGACAATCAACAACTTTTTGACATTGTGACGGTAGCGGGCGTGTATGGCCCCTATGGCGACATTGTTGAAAATGCAGAAGCCGGCCGAATTGCCGGCGCCGGCGTGATGGCCGGGGGGGCGCACAAGGGCGAAGGCATTGTCCACTTCATCCGCAATGACTGCGTCTATCGCGTTCAGCAGGCCTCCTGCGGCAAGCAGGGCTATATCATAGGTGTCCGCACTCGTTATTGTATCGGGATCCAAAATGACATGGCTCTTTCCTGCGGTGGAGGCGACAAAATCGATATAATGGGGCGTGTGTACATAGGCTATTTCATCATAACTGGCCAAACGAGGTTCAAGACAGATATAATGCCGGGCGCAGGAAGGGCTTTCGAGCATCTCATAGACTGACGCCAGCCTCTCGGGGCTTTCCGGATGGGAAAATCCCGCTTTGTGCTTTAAGTAGCGCTTATCTTTTACAATTCCCGTTTTACGCAAGACGTGAACCTCTTTTGAAAAATGACTCATTATTTTCAACGACTTATCACAAACAGGTCTAAAGAGCAAACGCGGGCGACAAACCTAGTATAACGTTTTACCGTGCAGACATGGCTAAACGACGGGAAAGTGACGGAAGTGGAGGAATCTTAATAAGAGAGGGACAAAAGAAAGCCAGGCCTCCCTATGGCAGCCGGCGTTCCCGAAACGGGTAAAAAATCGGCGCTGTAAACAGTCTGCGGGCATATGACAATTTCACCTGTGCAAAAAGGGATTGCTTTTATCGCCGTCAAAGGGCATTACTTCATCATCAAAGAGACGGTAAATATTTTTATGGAGAGGAAAATCATGAAAAGAATAAGCAGCCTTTTGATTGTATTGTTGATGCTGACAACGATTGCCTGCGCGCCGACACATTCATCACGCTATCGCGAAGGTTCCAATGTCGGCCAGGAAACCAACATGACAGTACAGGACGAAGAGAGGCTCACCAAAGAGGCTCTGCCTAAAATGCTTAAGGACTACCCGCCGGTACAGAATCAGGAACTCCAGAAATATCTATCCGGCCTGGGCATGAAGATAGTCCGCGCCAATAACCTCGAAGGCAATCCCTACCGCTATAATTTTACAGTCGTCGATGTACCGGACATCAACGCGTTTGCCATGCCGGCGGGCACCATCTTTGTTACGGCGCCGCTCATTGCCAATACGTCAAGTGAAGCAGAGTTGGCGGGCGTGGTCTCGCATGAAATAGGCCACGTCGTTTCCCGCCATTCCGCCGAAAGGATGTACCAAATGGAAAAAGCCCAGAACAAAACATGGATGTACGTGGGCGGCGGAGCGGTAGTCGGCGCGGCCGCCGGGCTGGGCCTGGGAGTGCTGCTGTGCGACAAGGGCGACAAGGCCTGCCTGGCCAAGGCAGCGGCACTCGGTGGAGTTGTCGGGGCAGGAGGCGGATTTCTGGCACAGAAATACACCTTTCTTGTAAACTCGCGTGAGGATGAAATGGAGGCGGATCGTCTCGGTTTTCGCTACTCTGTGACCACAGGCTACCACAAGGATCATGTCGGAAAATTTTATGAAAGACTGCTGGAAATGGAAAAAAGCGGCAACAAAAATACAGATCCCCTTATGAAAAGCCTGTCGGATGCCTTCAGCACTCATCCGCCCAGCGAGGAGAGAGTCAAACAAATGAGAGAGCTGGTGGAACAAAGCCCCGACAGAAACGCAATCATCAACACACAGGAATTCAACAGGGCAAAGCAGATCGCCGCGTCAATGAAAAAAAAGTGATCGGGCAGAAAACTGATTTCCTACATTTCTGATTACTGGACACAGTACCGGAAAAAGGGGGGGAGAACTATTTGTTGCCTTTTTCCGCATACCACTCAATTTGGCGGCAAATCCCCCTGACAATTTTAACTTCCCGCGAGGACAGGCCGGTACGCGAAAAGAATCTGCGAATATCGAGCATCCAGTATTCGGGATTCTCTCTGTTCAAAAAACCTACCCGGGCCAGAAGTTCACTCATCTGCCGGTACATGCCCTCGAGCTCTGACGACATAGCCAGCCGCGGCCCGTCGGACGATGTGTCCGTCGTCCGGGTCGCCAGAAAAATCTCGTAGCACAGAATCATCACTGCATGGGAGAGGTTAACAGAGGTGAATTCCCGTGAGGTGGGAATCGTCACGACACAGTGACAAAAGCGCAGCTGTTCGTTGGCAAGCCCCGTGTCCTCCGGCCCGAACAGAAGGGCGATTTTATTTTGTGATGCTCGTGAGGCGGCTTTCCGAGCCGCCTCACGCGGCGTGACAAACGGCCCGCGGGCTCTGCCGGTCCTGGCCGTTGTGCCGATGATGTACTGAAAATCACTAAGTGCTTCCCTGAGAGTGTCCGTGTATTGAATGGCATCCAGCATATCCTTGGCCAGGTGGGTCGAGCGCTGCTCCATCTCTTCGCGGTCGAGGTCCTTTGCCCCGACCACAATAATCTTTCCCATACCCATGTTTTTTGCGGCCCGGGCAACAGCCCCGACGTTGCCCGCGTGTTTGGGCCTGAACAAAACAATACTGATGTTGCCGGTGATATTTTCCGCAGACATGATTTCAGCTCCCCTGAAAAAGTAGGGGACTTATAAATCCGGCGCTTTGGAATTGCACGAAATATTTACACTGATCAGGCGAAGAGGTCAATGACGCCGCCTGCAGCGGCATGGGTGAAGGCTTCAATCTGGCGGGCATTCTGCAGCAGCATATCCGCCATGGCCGCCTCCGCGTCGGCATTCATCTTCAGCATGGCGACGTCAATCAAATCCTTAGCTTGCGACTGCTGTGCGGCTAAAATGACTGAGGCAATTGAAGTAATATCATTCATGGCGTAAGCTCCTTGAATATTTCATCGTCGGGTTTAAAACAAACTTTAATCTTTTCTTTGAGGCCTCGCGGAAAGTGAGTACCTGTTACGGGCAGAATCGTTTTGCATTGCCGCTTGTTTTGTTTTTTGCTACGGTCCCGGCATGTCTGAAGAAATGCGGCTTCTCAAAGATGGTGCGGACCTTTTGGGTGTGGAACTCGATGAGGGTCAACTTTGCCAATTCGATATTTATCGGAACGAGCTTCTTAGGTGGAATGAAAAAATCAACCTCATCTCGGAAAAAAGCGCCGGGGAAATTATCACCCGCCATTTTCTGGACTCCCTTTCAGCCGCCCGGTTTATCCCCGAAGGCGAACCATGTATGCTCGACGCGGGTACTGGTGCGGGATTTCCAGGAATTCCGCTGAAAATCGCCCTTCCAGGCATAAAACTATACCTTCTGGAGGCAAACCGGAAGAAAATTTCCTTTTTAAAAAATGTAATTCGCGAGTTGGAGCTTGATCAGATTCAGATCATTCACGACCGGACGGAAAACGTACTGAGCCGGGAAATCTGGCGGGGAAAATTCGGGGTCGTAATTTCGCGGGCCGCTTTCAAATTGCCCGATCTACTGGACATGGCGGATTATTTTCTGGGGCCGAAGGGCCTGTTGATAACTCTCAAGGGTCCGGACGTTCAGGCAGAGCTCGCCCCGATCGTCGCCAATCCTCATGTGTCTGAAAATTATAAAATAAATCAATATGTTACGGATTGGAAAACTCATGATGCATACCGCAAAATAATCGTTTTTCAAAGGGTTCGATAAAGTAAAAACTCCTTCTAAAAAACCATTTTTTATGTTAGTCCTTTCACAGCTTTTTCAGGTAAAAAACCCCGGAAGATTTTATCGAAAACAATGAATAAAATCATATGTGTCGCCAATCAAAAGGGCGGGGTGGGCAAAACGACAACGGCCATTAACCTGTCCGCCTCGCTGGCTGTGGCCAATAAGAAAATTTTGCTCATTGACGCCGATTCCCAGGGAAACTCAACCAGCGGCCTGGGCATCGACAGGGCCGTCACCGAAAAAGCCAATTTTTATCATGCGATGATCGGGCAGGTGCCCCTGAGCTCGGTGATCGTAAAAACAATCCTGCGGAATTTGGAGGTTGTACCATCAAATCAGGATCTTATCGGACTGGAGGTCGAATTCGTACAGCTTCAGGATCGTGAAATACGTTTACGGGAACTCCTGAAGCCCGTTACCAGCAGCTATGATTTTATCATCATCGACTGCCCGCCCTCGCTGGGCTTTATAACCGTAAATGCGCTGGTTGCGGCAGACTCCTTGATTGTTCCGCTCCAATGTGAATACTATGCAATGGAAGGCCTGGGGCAACTACTCAACACGGTAAGGCTTGTAAAAGCAAATTTGAACCAGAAACTGTCTCTTGGCGGGATTTTGCTGACGATGTTCGATCAACGCAATACACTGGCGCACCGCGTCACTCAGGATGTCCGCCAGCATCTGGGAGACAGGGTGTTTAAAACCATCATTCCGCGCAATGTAAGACTATCGGAAAGCCCCAGTCACGGCCTGCCGGTGATCATGTACGATGCGAAATCGCGTGGCGCGGAAGCTTATATGGAGCTGGCCAGGGAAATACTGCGAGAGGGAGTATAGATGGCGCAAAGAAAAGACGCACTGGGGAAAGGGTTGGGAGCCATATTCTCCGATTTGTTGGATAGCAGTGGCAACAAGCAGAATGCAAATAGTTACTGCGGCATTGAGGAGCTCAAACCCAACCAGTATCAGCCACGGAAAAACTTCAATGACGAAGAGCAGAAAAAGCTCATCGCATCCGTCAGGCAAAGCGGCATCATTCAACCGATAGTGGTGCGCCGGGCTGTGGCCGGCTATGAAATAATCGCGGGCGAAAGACGCTGGCGTGCCGCTCAGGCGGCGGGCCTCAAAGATGTGCCGATTGTCGTTCGCGATGCCTCCGACCAGGAGGCGGCACAGCTGTCGCTGGTTGAAAATCTGCTGCGCGAGGAGTTAAACCCGCTTGAAGAGGCGGATGCTTATGTCACTTTAATGGAAAAATTCAATCTTTCCCAGGAGTCCATAGCTTCCCAGATCGGGAAAGACCGCTCGACCATCGCCAACACCATACGCCTTTTAAAGCTGCCGACCGTGGTGAAAACAGCAATTGTGGAAAAAAAGATATCTCCCGGACACGCGCGTTGCCTGTTGGCACTGGATTCGGCCGAGGAACAGTTGACAACGCTGGACATTATACTGAAGCGGGGCCTTAACGTCCGTGAGACAGAAAAAATAATAAACAAAATCAAGAACAAACAGGAAGAAAAGAAGACACAGGCAAAGGACCGGCATATTGCAGATCTGGAAAAGTCTCTTACTGCCAGATGCATGGCCAAAGTTCAGATAAAAGGTTCGGCGCGTAGGGGGGTAATTGAAATTTCCTACAAATCAATGGACGAGTTAAACCGCCTGGCCGGTTTTCTTCTGGATGAACTATAAAAAGGAAAACTTTGTTATCAATATCTGTTGATAACCATATTAACAAAAGGTCGGTTATGGAAACGGTTTGGGATAAAGCTACTAAAATTATTCAGGAAAAAGTGTCAAGGCAGAACTTTGATACCTGGATTAAACCGGTCAGGATTGTCTCCATGGAGGACAAGCGCATCCAGCTGGCCGTACCCAACAGATTTTTCAGAGACTGGCTGATGGATAACTATCTGTCCATGATAAAAAATTCTCTGCAAAATGTAACCGGCGTCAACGTAGATATCGATTTCAAGCTCAGCAAGGAAAAGGAAAAGTCCGTTGAAATCGCCTCATTACCTTTCGAGCAGGGCAAAAGCTCCGCGCCGGCCGCTCCAAAAAGAAATCTCTCACAGCTCAACGAAAGCTACACTTTTGACCGTTTCGTGGTGGGACCTTCCAACCAGTTCGCCCATGCCGCATCTATCGCCGTGGCCAAACAGCCGGCTAAATATTACAATCCTTTGTTTATTTACGGAGGCTCTGGCCTGGGAAAAACTCATCTTTTAAATGCGATCGGCCTTCTGACGGCTGCCACCTATCCGGATTTAAACGTCATGTATGTGTCGGCGGAAGCATTTATGAATGAAATGATCAATTCCATCCGTTATGACCGGATGGCTAAATTTAGGGAAAAATATCGCCACGTCGGCTCTTTGCTTATTGATGACATTCAGTTTCTGGCAGGTAAAGACAGAACCCAGGAGGAATTTTTCCATACCTTCAACACACTCCATGATTCCGGAAAGCAAATTGTCGTGACATCGGATAAATTTCCTAAAGATATCCCCAATCTGGAGGCAAGGCTGCGCTCCCGTTTTGAATGGGGTCTGATTGCCGATATTCAGCCTCCGGAGACGGAAACCAAAATTGCGATTATTGAAAAGAAGATGCAGGAAAATAAAATCGAACTATCTCCTGCCGTCGCCCAGTACATCGCCTCGCACGTTGAATCCAACATCCGGGAACTGGAGGGGTTTTTGATAAGAATTTCAGCATATTCATCTCTGACAAACAGAGAAATAAACCTGGATCTGGTCAGGGAGGTTCTTAAAAAACTCGTTCAACACAATAATAAAGAAGACATCACTGTGGAGGAAATAATCAAAATCGTCGGTGCTAAGTTAAATGTCAAAATCGCCGACATTAAGGCACATAATAAAAACAAGAACTTTGTTTTAGCCAGACAAATATCAATGTATCTGGCCAGAAAACTGACCAATCTTTCTTTTCCGGATATCGGCCAGAAAATCGGCGGGCGCGATCATTCGACGGTCATCTACGCCAATAAAAAAATTGCACAGCAACTGGAAACAAATGCAAACACAAAAAAAATGGTTAACGATATCGAAGAAAATATTATCAACAGATCCTCATAGCTGAATTCACATACCATCAACAGGTGATAAGTCTCTAATTGATTAAATTTAAAAACGAATTAAAAATGGTCAACATATCCACAAACATTATTACTAATACTAATTTTATTTAATTAAATATAAAAAGTAATTATCAGGGAGGCGGACATGGAATTTAAAATCAACAGAAATACCTTTTTTGATGGAATTCAAAAAACATTAGGTATTGTCGAGAAAAAGACAACAACGCCCATTTTAAATAACATCCTTTTAAAAACTGAGCAAAATAAACTTAAAATCGTCGCCACAGACAGGGAAATCAGTCTGCTTTCAGACTATGACGCGCAAATTGCAGAAAATGGTGAAATCACTCTTTCCGCGAAGAAACTCTATGAAATGATCAGGGAAATTCAGGGCGATGAAGTGCATTTTTCCAAAAGTGCAAATAACATAGTTAAAATAACGTCCCAAAGAGCCGTCTATAAGATTCCCGGCCTCCCGGCGGATGATTTTCCGAGTATTGCGGAAAGCCAGATAGATAATTTTGTTAATATAAGCGGCGCGGCCATTAAAGATTTAATAAACAAAACCTCTTTTGCCATGGCCTTTGACGAGAGCAGAAAAAACTTTAACGGTGTCTTTTTAGAAACATCGACGGACGGAATTAATCACATCTGGAGGATGGTGGCGACAGACGGACACAGGCTGGCGGTGGCAAAGATGAATACACCGGAGCCTGGTATGGACATGCAGAAGGGAATCATCATTCCCCGTAAAGGACTGATGGAAGTCCGAAAGATAACCGATACGCATGAAATCATAAACATCGGTCTTCACAAAAACATGCTTGTGGTGAAAACGGATAATACGATTTTAAAAGTAAGTCTTGTTGATCAGGACTACCCTGATTACAAAAGAGTCATCCCTGTGGAAAAAGGTGTAGAGGTGACCTTGGAAAAAGAATCATTTCTGCATGCCCTGAGAAGAATGAATGTCGTTTCTTCTGAAAGATACAGTGGTGTGATCATATCTTTTACAGGGAGCAAGATGACGCTAAATTCCACAAATCTCGATGTCGGGGAAGCGACCGAAGAAATTTTTATCGACTATACAGGAGAGGATATAGATGTCGGGTTTAATGTAAATTACGTGATTGACGCAGTTTCGGCAGTTCCCACGAAGAACATTATTATGGAAATTGGCAGCGGGCTTAAGCCGACAGTGATAAAACCGGACGAAGGGGATGATTATCTATGTATTGTCATGCCGTTAAAGATTTAGGGAGTTGGTAGAGTTTTATGACACAGATGTATGACGCGGATAGTATAAAAGTTTTAGAGGGGCTGGAGGCGGTACGTAAGCGTCCGGCTATGTATATCGGTTCAACCGGGAAGGAAGGTCTGCACCATCTGGTGTACGAGGTGGTGGATAACAGTATCGACGAAGCCGCGGCGGGATTTTGCGACAATATTAACGTGAAAATACGGGTCGATAATAGCATTGTGGTGGATGATGATGGGCGTGGCATTCCGGTGGAAATTCATAAAACAGAAGGAGTTTCAGCGGCGGAAGTTGCTCTGACCAAACTGCACGCGGGCGGAAAGTTCAACAGCGATTCATACAAAGTGTCGGGCGGTCTGCATGGTGTTGGTGTATCAGTCGTTAATGCCTTGTCGAAGACTTGTGAACTGGAGGTGCGCCGTGACGGTAATGTCTACCGCCAAACCTATAAAAGGGGCGTGCCGGACGCGCCTCTGGCAAAGGTGGGAAAAACAAAAGGAAAAGGGACAACCGTTACTTTTTTACCTGATGATGAAATTTTTGAGGAAACTGAGTTCAGCTTCGATATTATCGCCAACCGCTTGAGGGAGCTGGCTTTTTTAAATTCCGGCATAAAAATTACGCTGGTTGACGATAGAGATGATAAATCTGTTGAATTTTTATATAAAGGGGGCATCGTATCTTTTGTCGAGTATATCAACCGCAACAAAAGAACCCTTCACAAAAATCCCATTTATGTAACCGGATCACGTGAGGATTGTACAGTTGAAGTTGCCCTGCAATACAACGAAAGTTATCTGGAAAATATTTTTTCCTTTGCCAATAGTATAAATACCATCGAGGGCGGCACCCACATGGTGGGCTTCCGCTCCGCCCTGACACGTGTTTTCAACAATTACGCCACAGCCAACAAAATCATCAAAGACGGTAAGGAATCGCTGCGTGGTGAAGATTTACGCGAGGGCCTGGCCTGTGTTATCAGTGTGAAAGTCAGAAATCCCCAATTTGAAGGACAGACGAAAACAAAACTGGGTAACTCCGATGTGAAAGGGCTCGTAGAGGGAATAGTTTATGAAAAAATCGGCACCTATCTTGAGGAAAACCCGTCTGTCGCCAGACAGATTTTAAATAAATGCATGGAGGCGGCCCGGGCGCGTGACGCTGCTCGCCGCGCACGTGAGCTGACCAGGCGAAAGGGTGCTCTGGAGGTCGGTTCACTTCCTGGAAAACTGGCAGATTGCCAGGAAAAAGATCCTGCTCTCAGCGAGATCTATCTGGTGGAAGGAGATTCGGCCGGCGGATCCGCCAAACAGGGGCGCGATCGCAAATACCAGGCGATTCTGCCGCTCAGAGGCAAGGTCCTCAATGTGGAAAAAGCGCGCTTTGATAAGATGCTGCAAAACGAAGAAATCAAAGTGATGGTTACAGCATTCGGAGCAGGTATTGGCGCGGATGATTACGACATCAGCAAGCTGCGCTACCATAAAGTGATTATCATGACAGACGCAGATGTTGACGGAGCTCATATCAGGACACTTTTGTTGACCTTCTTTTTCCGGCAGATGCGTGAGTTGATCGAAAGAGGCCATCTGTACATCGCTCAGCCGCCTTTGTATAAAGTTGTGGAAAAGAAAAAAGAGCTCTATATCCAGAATGAAGAACAGATGAAAAACTATGTTCTGGAAAACGGCGTCGAAAAAGTAAACCTTCAGATGGGCGACGGCAGCTCTTTTCCTGTCTCCGGAGCGAAACTTCTTGTGCTGATTAAAAAAGTGATGCGCATTGAGGATATGTTTGACCGCTTCGAAAGAGAGGGACGCGACCGTCGTTTGATGCGCGTGCTCGCCGGTGATCCTGTGCTTGTTGAAGAAACGTTTCAGAACGAACATGAATTGTTGAAAATAGCCGGACGGACAGTTGTGGCGCTGGGCAATGAAACAATAGCCGACTACCGTATCGATGAGGATCCGGATCACGGCGGCTATAAAATGATTTTTAGTATCCGTAAAAACGGAACAACGGTAACCAGCTGTATCGACCGTGAAACTTTTTTGGCGCCGCAATTCGGAGAGATACGCAATCAAATGGCGCAGGTCGCTGTTTTGGGAGAGCCTCCTTATCTCGATTATCCTGAGGATGCCGCCACTCCGGTCACCCTGGCTTCAGCCAAAGAGCTGGTGGACCACATCATCAACATGGGGAAAAAAGGTCTGACCATTCAGCGATACAAGGGACTGGGTGAAATGAACCCGGAGCAGCTGTGGGAGACGACGATGAACCCGGAAAAGCGGACGCTGTTGCAAGTTACTGTTGACGACGCGGTTCAGGCGGATGAAATCTTCACAACACTGATGGGTGATCAGGTGGAGCCGCGGCGCGACTTTATCTACCAAAATGCCCTGTACGTATCCAATTTGGATGTTTAGAACGAAGTGCCGGTTTGATGCCGCCGACGGAGGGGTCGATTTTTACGGCCAATTCTGAAGCGCGACGGATGTCAAGCGGGTCGTTATACCGGAGGTAACAGCCGGTATATTGTGCGACCGAAAAGGAGAAGTTAAGACATGGAACGTGACATGCACCACAGGCAGACGCCTGTGAACATAGAAGATGAAATGAAAAAATCCTATATGGCCTATGCCATGAGTGTAATCGTCGGACGGGCGATTCCCGATGTTCGCGACGGTCTCAAGCCGGTGCACAGGCGCATTCTCTACGCCATGTATGAGGGAGGGAACCGCTACAACAGACCATACCGCAAATCGGCGCGCATTGTCGGCGATATCATGGGACGTTATCATCCGCACGGGGATGCGGCCATATACGATACGCTGGTCCGCATGGCGCAGGATTTTTCCATGCGCTATATACTGGTTGACGGACAGGGAAACTTCGGTTCCATCGATGACGATCCGCCGGCGGCCATGCGCTACACAGAGGTACGTCTGGAGCGGGTCGCGGAAGATGTTTTGGCTGACCTAGACAAAGATACGGTCGATTTCGTTCCCAACTATGACGAGTCTCTCACTGAGCCGTCGGTGCTGGCCACACGCGTTCCGCTTCTTTTACTCAACGGGTCGGCCGGCATCGCCGTCGGTATGGCAACTAATATTCCGCCGCACAATTTAGGGGAGGTGATAAATGGTACAATCGCGCTCATCAAAAACCCGAAAATATCGGTCGATGAGCTCATCAGATACATTCCCGGGCCGGACTTTCCAACAGCCGGTTTCATAAACGGACGCGAAGGCATTTTGTCCGCCTATCGTACCGGGCGCGGTATATTACGCATCCGCGCGCGCGCGCTCATCGAAAAAAACGCCCGCAACGACCGCGAAACCATTGTGATTACGGAACTGCCCTACCAGGTGAACAAGGCCTCGCTCATTGAAAAAATTGCCGAGCTCGTGCGGGACAAGAAAATTTCCGGCATCTCCGATCTGCGCGACGAATCCGACCGCGACGGCATCCGGGTAGTCATCGATGTCAAGCGCGATGAAAATTCGGCCGTTATCCTCAATCAGCTCTACAAGTTCACACAGATGGAGGTATCGTTCGGCATTATTTTGCTGGCAATCGCCGACGGCCGCCCGGTCGTTTTTAACCTCAAGGAAATGCTTGAGCGCTTTATTACCTTCCGCCAGGAGGTGGTCACCCGCAGGACGAGATTCGATCTGGCGCGTGCCCGGGAAAGGGCGCACATACTCGAAGGATATATCATCGCGCTTGCCAATATAGATGACGTCATTCATGTCATCAAGATGTCTAAAAGCCCGGCGGAGGCCACGACCGCCCTGTGCGCCAGATTCAACCTTTCTGAAATTCAGGCCAAGGCGATTTTGGAGATGCGCCTGCAGCGCCTGACCGGACTTGAGCGCGATAAGATCGACCAGGAGTATGCGGAGGTATCCGCTCTGATTATCAGGCTGGAGGGGATTTTGGCAGATCCGCAGAAAGTGCTGCAGGTGATCATTGAAGAGCTATCGGAAATCAGAGAAAAATACGCAGACGAGCGCCGCACGGAAATTGTTGCCTCCTCGGAAGACATAAACATTGAAGATTTGATTGTGGAAGAAGATATGGTGGTGACAATCTCACACACCGGGTATATCAAAAGAAATGCGGTCAGCCTCTACAAGAGCCAGAGACGCGGCGGCCGCGGCAAGGTGGGCATGGGCACCAAGGAGGAAGATTTTGTCGAAAAAATCTTCATCACTTCCACCCATAATTATCTGCTGGTTTTCACCAACAAAGGCAGGGTGTACTGGCTTAAGGTATATCAGGTTCCTCAGGCGGGGCGTGCCGCCAGAGGCAAAGCCATTGTCAACCTGGTCAATCTCATGCCCGACGAAAAAGTGAGCGCCACTTTGCCGGTCAAAGACTTTGTGGCGGACAGGTTTGTCGTCATGGTAACCAAGCGCGGCATCATCAAGAAGACCGATCTGACCGCCTATTCCAATCCGCGTCAGGGCGGCATCATTGCCGTTTCCATCGATGAAGGCGACGAGCTGGTTGATGTGCAACTCACCGATGGCAGCCAGGACATATTCCTGGCGACACGTCTGGGTATGGCCATCCGCTTCAGAGAAAGCGACGTACGTGATATGGGGCGAACGGCGCGCGGTGTGCGTGGCATCAGCCTGGATGAAGGAGACGATGTCGTCGGTGTGGAAATACCGGCGCATGAAACCTTCATGCTCACTGTTTCGGAAAACGGCTACGGCAAAAGCACCCCGATCGATGAGTATCGCGTTCAGGCGCGAGGGGGAAAGGGGATCATCAATTTAAAGACCGTTGCCAAGGTCGGTAACGTCTCGGGTGTGCTTCAGGTCATAGGTGACGAACAGGTCATGCTGATCAGCTCGACCGGCAAGGTCATTCGTCTCAGAGTAAATGAAATTCCCGTAAATCACCGTGTGACACAGGGAGTCAAACTCATCGAACTGGACGATGAAGAAAGTCTGGTCGGCCTGGCTCGCACGACCTCGGAGGGCGATGACCGTGACGACGAAGACAATGGGAACGATGACCCCGAAGCACCGGAGACACAGGAAAGCGACGAATAAATATAAAAAATCTTCTGTGGTGGCGCGGAAGATTTACAGACCCAGCTCCGACAGGCCGGGATGATTGTCCGGCCTTCTGCCCAGCGGCCAGTGATATTTGCGCTGTGCGTCACCGATGGAAAGATCATTTATGCTGGCGATGCGTCTTTGCATCAGGCCCGTTTGCGAAAATTCCCAGTTCTCGTTTCCGTATGACCGGAACCAGTTTCCCGAATCGTCGTGCCATTCATAGGCAAAACGCACGGCAATGCGGTTTTCGTGGAAAGCCCAGACTTCCTTGATGAGGCGATAGTCGAGCTCGCGGGCCCATTTTCTTTGCAGGAAAAGCCTGATCTCCTCGCGGCCGCGGATAAATTCCGAACGGTTGCGCCATACACTATCCGTAGTATAGGCCAAAGATACACGCTCCGGGTCGCGTGTGTTCCAGGCGTCTTCCGCCATCCTCACTTTTTGTGCGGCCGACTCCTCATTAAAGGGCGGGAAAGGCGGCCTTGCTTCATTTGCCTGTGTCATTTTACCTCCTGTCATCCTGGGTTTTTATCTGCCCGGCCTCACATGATGCAGCATCGGGCACGGACAAGCGTCACAGGCAATCAGCACCTGCCTGTTTCAAAAGACAATACAGATGAATCCTTTTGCATGCAAGAAAAAACGAAATACAAGGGGCGGCAGTTTCAAGACTAACAATCACTTGCCGGCGTCCGGTCCATCAGTTATATTTACTGTATGTCAACTTATACTCTGTTTGACCATACCGCCGATATCGGAATTGAAATCAGGGCACGGACAAAAAAAGAGCTCTTCCGCCGGGCCGCGCTTGCTCTGTCTCACGTTTTGACCGGCGTGCCGGCGATAGATTCCTCTGGAGCAAGGCAGCAAAATATCTATGCAGAGGGAGCGGACACGGAGGATTTGCTGGTGAATTTTTTGCGTGAAATCCTTTATGTTCTAAATGGAAAGAACCTTTTTTTATGTGATTGCCGGATTGAAAAAGGAGGACACAGGAAGCTTTTGGCCGTCCTTCACCTTGGGCAGTCCGAAGAAAGGCCGCAATTGGAGATAAAAGCTGTAACTTACCACGGTTTACAGGTTGCAAGAGAAAAGTCGGGTTGGGTAGCGCGGGTGATCTTCGATGTATGACGAAAGAGTAACGGCGCGGTAAAGTAGCTTTCCTCATTTTTCATCACATCGCCATGAGCGGCCCAAAAATACTCTGCCACAATATCTTTTATAATGAAATTAATTGAATATTTGGTTATTATAGCGCATGTATGACATAATAAGACACTATGCAGACTGTGTAGCGTATCGGGGCGAGTGAAAATCAGCCGCCATTTTCGTGTTTTAATTCACCTGGCCAAAGGGGAAGCAACATGAAGACATGCGATTATTGTAAACAATATTCGGACTTTAACGGATACATGGTCGGAGACAGTATTTACTGTTCAATCACTTGCGCCAAGAAGGCGCTTTTTTGCAGGACCTGTTTTTCAAAAACCAAAGATGTTGACGAAAGCGGTCTGAATAAAATATTTTGGGATATGGCAACCACCAAAAAGGAAGGTTTCTCGTTCGGCCCGTCTTTTATCACGCATGACAAAACTACCTGCCCCAGATGTGGATCGGTCATTCAGAGACTTTGGCTGAGTTTCATTATCCCTCTTATTCCATTCGGGAAATATCGCACTCTGCATGTGCAAAAGATAGGGCAGCCCAACTGGACTGTTCTGGCGCGGCAGTTGAAGGATTAGGCCCCTTCCTTTCAGTGCCATCTTGGCTGGTTTTATCTGAAAGATGCCCTTTGGGGCGGATTTGCCTGCCGCATTAATTAAAGACTCACATAAATGGCACAGGAAATTAAATTAAGAAAGATTGATGATTACCGATGGCTGGTGCCCAAAACCGGAGCCATGCGTGTGCCCGGGATTATTTATACAAACCAGAAAATGGCGGGCCTGCTGGAAAAGGATGAAAGCGCCAGACAGGTGGCCAATGTCGCCTGCCTGCCGGGCATTGTAAATTATTCTCTGGCGATGCCTGATGTTCACTGGGGGTATGGTTTTCCTATCGGCGGGGTCGCCGCCTTCGACATGGAGGAAGGAATTATATCACCAGGTGGTGTAGGCTATGACATCAACTGCGGTTGCCGCCTCATGGCGACGTCACTGACACTTGATAACATTCGGGATCGCCTCCGGGAGCTGACCACTGCCCTGTTTCAAAATATTCCCTCCGGTGTAGGGTCTTCAGGCTATGTCAAGCTTTCCGGACGAGACCAAAAAAAAGTGCTTGAAGAAGGGGCAAGGTGGGCGATCAAGGCCGGGTTCGGTTTTTTCGAGGATCTGGCCGCCACTGAAGATGAGGGTTGTATGACGGGAGCGGACCCAGGGCAGGTGTCCGCCAGAGCGTTGGAGAGGGGCAAGAACCAGCTCGGAACACTCGGGTCGGGAAACCATTTTCTGGAAATCGAGGTGGTCGAGGAGATCTATGACGAAAAAGCGGCAGGCGCTTTCGGACTGACCAAAGGAAGCATTGCAGTCATGATTCACAGTGGATCTCGCGGTCTGGGCTATCAGATTTGCGATGACTATCTGGCGTCAATGGTCAAAAACCAGCAGAAAACCGGTATTTCGCTGCCGGACCGGCAACTGGCGTGCGAATATCTCGGCTCTGTCGTTGGTAAAAGTTATCTGGCGGCGATGGCATGCGGGGCAAACTACGCATGGGCGAACCGGCAGATTCTCATGCACCTGACGCGTGAAGTTTTTGAAAAGACGCTCAACGCCGCGCCACGAGAATTGCGGATGCGTCTGGTTTACGACGTGTGTCATAACATCGCCAAAATTGAATCCTTTAATATTGACGGCACCGAAAAAAAACTCTGTGTTCACCGCAAAGGTGCGACACGCGCCTACCCCGCCGGCCATCCACTGGTCACAGAGGCTTATCGTGAAGTGGGACAGCCGGTCCTGATACCCGGTGATATGGGAACCGGTTCCTATGTCCTTGCGGGCGCCGGGAACTCAATGAGTGAGACGTTCGGCAGTGCCTGCCACGGGGCGGGCCGCGTGTTGAGCCGCTCGGCCGCGCTCAGGGCGGCAAAGGGGCGGTCAATCAGCCGGGAACTGGCCGATCGGGGCGTCCTGGTGATGTCTGCCGGTAAGGGCACACTTGCCGAGGAAATGCCCGAAGCCTATAAAAATGTCGATGATGTAGTCGAGGTTGTTCATGATGCGGGGCTGGCAAAAAAAGTGGCCAGACTCGCGGCAGTTGCCTGCATCAAGGGATGAAACACCAGTTGATCCCTTATTATTATATGTTGCTTTTGAACAATCCTCAGTTCGTTTCGCAAGCCATGTTGTGGTGCGGCGAAAAAACGTTTTTGACTTTTCAGGCCCGACATCATAAGAGGAGTGCAAATCAACAGGCCGGAGACAGATATGGACGAGATAATTTTTGATGCAGACGAAGACTGGGAAAACAGGATCTTGTGCAGCGACGAGGCCTGCATCGGTGTCATCGGCCCGGACGGCAAATGCAAGGAATGCGGCAGAGTCTACGATGGGGAGCTGCCGCACAGGAGCGACGCGTCGCTGACAGAGTTGAGCCAGACACAAAAGCAATGCTCTCCCGACTTTGACACTATCTGATAAAAAACATAATGATTACAGGGGCATAAAA
>CAYWRV010000023.1:0-17900 GCA_964460865.1 uncultured Smithella sp.
GCGGTGATTTAATTGTAAATTGCTCCGCTCTATAAATGTGCTAAAGCACTGACAATAATGATACTATTCATTTGACCCGTGCTTTGGCACGGGTTTTTTTTGATTCATTCTTGAAAAGCCCGCCAAAAAAAATCAGGAGAAAGATAATATGGAAATTTCGTCGGAAAGCGTCAAAGTGGGACATCCGGACCTGGTGGCCGATATTATTGCGGCCAATGTGATTGCTGCCATCCTCGACAAGGAAAAGAAAGAAAAAGACGGTCTCAATCTGGCCAATATGCCCCATTGCGGCCTGGAAGTTTTTCTGGGGAAGGGAATATGTATTGTCGGCGGCGAAGTACGGACAAGGGTTTATGTTGATATCGACAAGATCGCGCGCGAATCAGTCCTCGAGCTTGGTTATAATCACGCGGCTGTCGGCCTCAACGGTCATTTGATGGGAGTGCTAAACGCCATCATTCCTCAGTCGCCCGATATTAATCAGGGCACAAGCTGCCTGCTGAATAAGGAAGGTGAGATCGGCGCGGGCGATCAGGGCATCATGTATGGTTTTGCCTGTGATGACACAAAAGAACTGCTTCCTCTTCCCTATGTGCTGGTAAACAGATTGATGCGTGCCTTTGAATATTGTCAGGATCCCATGTTCGCACCGGACGGAAAGGGCCAGGTGTCGGTTGATTATGATATAAAAACAGGCAAGCCGCAACGTGTAGCCAAGGTGCTTATGTCCAACGCGATTGACTACCGCTACGTGAAAGGCGATCGCCTCAAAATCAGGGACAAGGCCAAAAAAATAGCCTTTGAGACACTAAAAGACTGTGTGGATAAAAAAACAGAGTTTCTTTTCAATCCCACCGGCGAGTGGAACGCGATCAATTCATGCAGCGCGGCCGACTCCGGTGTTACCGGGCGAAAGCTGGTCGTCCAGTGCTACGGCGGCTTTCCCGGCGCGCAGCTGGGCGGTGGCGCAGTAGTCAATAAAACACCGGAAAAAGTCGACTGCTCGGCCGTTTTCGGATCGCGCTATGTGGCTAAAAATATCGTTGCGGCGGGGCTGGCGAATAAATGCTCGGTGCAGTTGGCTTACGCCATAGGCATTGCCCGTCCGTTTTCCGTTTATGTCAACACATTCGGTACAGGGAAGCTCCCCGATGACCGGCTCGAAAAAATCATCAATAATTTGTTTGACCTCACCCCCGAGGGAATGATCACAAAATTCGGTCTCCTCAAAGGGGATATTTACCGCAGGATTCCGCGCACGCTGTTTCTGGATAAGTACCCCTGGGAAAAAACAGACATGGTTAAGGCGTTACGCCAAGAGGCAAAATAATGTTTAAGATGATTTTGCCATGACCCTACCTGAACCTCAATGGCGGGAAGAGCCTCCCGCCCTTTGAGGTTTTTATTTTTCCTGTAAAAAACATATTTTACGCCTTGACGGGCGGCGTCAAGTTTCATATTAACGAATTGCCGGACGCCCCGTTTAGGCGCTTATCTTAAAACCAAAGCAGGAGACGCCTTGTGATTCCCAGATACACGAGAGAAAAAATGGCCCAACTGTGGAGCCGGGAAAATAAATACCGCAAATGGCTTGATGTGGAAATCGCCGCCTGCGAGGCGATGGCCATTCTCGGGAAAATTCCGGAAACCGCACTCGAAACAGTCAAAGCCAGGGCTTTCGTGGATATCAACAGAATTGACGAAATCGAGAAAGTGACACGTCACGATGTAATCGCATTTGTCAGCTCGGTTGCCGAAGCGGTGGGGCCGGAGGGGCGTTTCATTCATATGGGGCTTACTTCCTCCGATGTTCTGGATACGTCTTAGCCCCTTTTGCTTTCTGAAGCCGACCGGATACTCCTTGACGATATTGACGGGCTGCTGGCGGTTCTAAAGCGTCTGGCTTTTGAGCATAAAAACACGCTGATGATCGGCAGGTCGCACGGTATTCATGCCGAACCGATTACCTTCGGTCTGAAAATGGCCCTGTGGTATCAGGAAATGCAGCGTAACCGCGAACGGCTGTCGCAGGCGTTGGAAAACATCAGCTACGGAAAGGTATCCGGAGCAGTGGGAACCTTTGCCTTTATCGACCCTTTTGTTGAAGAGTATGTCTGTCAAAAGCTGGGGCTGAAACCCGCGCCAGTTTCTTCGCAAATTGTTCAGCGCGACCGCCACGCGGAATATTTTGCCACACTGGCGATTATAGCTTCATCTCTGGACAAGTTCGCACAGGAAATCCGCCTGCTGCAGCGCACGGAGGTTCGAGAGGCGGAAGAATTTTTTTCGACGGGACAAAAGGGCTCATCGGCCATGCCGCACAAGCGCAATCCGGTTCTGTCGGAGAACCTCTCCGGACTGTCGCGACTGGTGCGCTCTTACGCTGTGGCGGCTCTGGAGGATGTCGCCTTGTGGCATGAGCGAGACATCAGCCACTCGTCGGTTGAACGGGTTATCGCTCCCGACGCGACGATTGTCCTTGATTTCATGCTGGCGCGTTTCACCGGACTGATGGACAGGCTGGTCGTTTATCCCGAAAGGATGAAGGCCAATCTCAACATGACGCACGGCCTCATCTTCTCACAGACAGTGCTCCTGGCTTTGGTCGAAAAAGGTGCGACGCGCGAGGATGCCTACGCCGTGGTGCAGAAGCACTCAATGCGTTCCTGGCAGGAGGAAACTGATTTTCGACGGCTTCTGGCCGGGGACGAACTGGTGCAAAAACATTTGAGTGAAAAAGACCTGAATGAGATATTTAATATCGATAATTTTCTGACCGGGCTGGATTATATTTTCCGCCGGGTGTTCGGATAAATCGTCGGGCTGGCGCCTTTGTTTCAGTTTCTGGCCAGGATCGTGTCTCTCAGATAAGCGTCATTAGTCTCCGGATAGTCCATTGTATAATGAAGACCACGGCTTTCCCTGCGTGAACGGGCGCTTTGCACGATCAGCTTGGCCACGGTCGTGATGTTGCGAAGCTCGATCAGGTCTTTGGTGATTTTGTAGTTCCAGTAGTATTCATGGATTTCCTTCTGGATCATTTCGATGCGGCGCAACGCCCTTTCCAGACGTTTGTCCGACCGGACGATACCCACGTAATTCCACATGCAGCGCCGTATTTCCTCCCAGTTGTTGGTGACGACGATGGTGTCGTCGCTTTCCGAGCTGCCCATCGTGTCCCACGGACGGATCGCTTCGGTGCTCATTTGTGTCTGGTGAAAAGATTCGGAAATTTTCATGAAAGTCCGGTGTGAGTATATCAGAGCCTCCAGAAGCGAGTTGCTGGCCAGTCGGTTGGCGCCGTGCAGCCCCGTGCAGGAAACTTCGCCGCAGGCATAAAGATTGTCGATGGATGTTTTGCCGAAATGATCAACCCTTACGCCGCCGCAGATGTAGTGAGCCGCAGGTGCAACGGGTATCGGCTCGACGGCCATATCATAGCCGTATTCGAGGCATTTGTCGTAAATATTGGGAAAGCGGTCCTGGAGGAAAGAACGGCTGTGATGGGTGATGTCCAGAAGGACGTACTCATCGCCGGATTTCTTGATTTCGTTGTCGATGGCTTTAGCGACGACATCGCGCGGCGCGAGGCTTTTCATGGGATGGTATTTTTCCATGAAGGTGGTGCCGTTTTTCAGCCTGAGAATGCCGCCCTCGCCGCGTACCGCCTCGCTGATGAGGAAAGCCTTGGCTTCCGGGTGAAACAGGCAGGTGGGATGGAACTGGATGAATTCCATATTGGAGATTTCAGCTCCGGCGCGATAGGCCATGGCAATGCCGTCACCCGTGGCGATATCCGGGTTGGTCGTGATCAGATAGACCTTGCCCGCGCCGCCGGTGGATAAAATTGTGTATCTGGCGCGGAAAGCGAGTATTTGGTCTTTTTCAATGTCCAGGGCGTAGGCTCCCAGGCAGTTTATAGTTTTGCCCTGGTCATTTCTCTGAACAATGAGGTTTATGCCTATATGGTTTTCATAGATGGTGACGTTTTTCAGAGCGGCGACTTTCTCATGCAGCGCACGCTCGATTTCTCTGCCGGTCAGATCCTGGGCGTGCAGGACGCGGCGCCTGTGATGGCCTCCTTCCTGCCCCAGGTCAAACAGCTCAGCCGATGCCTCGGAACGGGTGAAGTTGACCCCCCATTCGATGAGCTCCCGGATGCGTTCCGGTGCTTCGCGCACGACAAATTCTACTACATCCCTGTGGCACAGTCCCGCGCCGCAGGCGAGCGTGTCTTTAATATGCTCCTCAAAACTGTCCGTTTTATCCATCACGGCGGCGATGCCGCCCTGCGCGTAGTTCGTATTGGATTCCGATTTTTCTTTTTTGGTGACAATGGCGACCGAACCCAGCCGAGCCGCCTTGATTGCCAGGCTCAGCCCCGCAATCCCGCTGCCGATAATCAGAAAATCAGTTTTTATTTCCATAGGTGCCCACCTGTAAAAAGCAAAAGTTTGTTTACAAATAACCCCGGCTTTTATATAAGTCTTTAGCGGCGTTTGTAAAGAAAATTATCATGAGTTGAGGGCCGCATCCCGGACGGATGCAGGATGTTTGAAATTTTTCGGGCTGTTTGAAGGACAGGGCATTGATTGTTTTAGGTATAGAATCGTCGTGCGATGAAACCGCGGCCGCCGTGGTCAAAGATGGAAAAATGCTTTCCAACGTCATCGCCACGCAGATCAGCGATCACAGTGCCTATGGAGGCGTGGTCCCGGAAATTGCTTCGCGCAGACATCTGGAGGCAATCTCGCCGGTCATCGAACGTGCTTTAAGGGATGCGAAGCTGTCATTACCCGAAATCGAAGGTATTGCCGTGACGCGGGGGCCGGGACTGGTCGGCTCTCTGCTTGTCGGTTTATCGACCGCCAAGGCGCTGGCCTGCGCTCTGGACATTCCGCTTGCGGGCGTCAATCATATTGAGGGCCACATCATGGCCTCTTTTCTGTCAGACGAAAAACCGCAATTTCCTTTTATCGCGCTGGTCGTCTCCGGAGGCCACACCAATGTTTATCTAGTCAATAATTATCATCAATTCCAACAACTTGGCCAGACGCGCGATGACGCGGCAGGCGAAGCTCTGGACAAGGCGGCCAAGCTTTTGGGCCTGGGTTATCCGGGAGGGGTCATCATTGACAAACTGTCCAAAAACGGGAATCCCCATGCCTTCGATTTTCCCAGAGCGATGAAAGACTCGCCTGACTTCAGCTTCAGCGGACTGAAAACATCCCTTTCCGTCATGCTCAAAAAGAGGGGAAGGCCCTTCATGGAAGATGAACTGCCGGATGTTGTTGCCAGCTATCAGGAGGCGATCGTCGATGTTCTTGTCCAAAAAACCATCCGGGCGGCTAACGCCAACACAGTCCGCCAGTTGGTTGTATGTGGCGGGGTGGCGGCCAATGGTCGCTTGAGAAAAAGATTTGCCCGCGTCGCCGAAGAAGAGGGGATGGAGTTGTTTATTCCCCCCATGGTATTATGTACGGACAATGCGGCGATGATCGCGGTGCTGGGCGAGATCATATTGAAGAACCGTTGCGGGGATTCGCTCGAGCTGAATGCCGTTTCCCGCTGGCCGCTGGCAGATCCCCGGTCATGATGACTCCGCGGGAAATCCTCAAACAATACGATATACAACCGACGAAAAGGCTGGGGCAGTCGTTTCTTATTGATGTTAACGTCATCCATAAAATCGCTGCGGCCGCCTGTACGGCTCCGGGAGATGTCGTTGTTGAAATAGGGGCGGGAATAGGCGTACTAACCGCCAGTCTTGCACAGCGGGCGTCAAGATTAATTGCCGTCGAGCTCGACACGCGGCTGGTTAAAATTCTTCAGGACCGATTTGGTACAAACCCGGTCGTGCAGATTCATGCCGGCGATGTTTTGAAGTTTGATTTCTCTTTAATATCAGATAAATACAACTCGAAAGTTAAAGTAATAGGTAATGTTCCGTACAACATTTCCAGCCCGGTGATTTTTCATTTAATGAAACACCGGACGGTTATCAATAACTTTACGCTCATGCTTCAAAAGGAAGTTGTCGAACGTCTTGTTGCCGTGCCGGGAACCAAAAGCTACGGTGTCCCCTCGGTCTTACTGCAGATATATGTCGACGTGGAGCGCCTTTTCGATGTTGCACCATCTTGCTTCTATCCGCGTCCGAAAGTTGTGTCTTCTGTGATGCAGGGTTTTTTTCGTAAGCAACCTCTGTTTGAACTCGAAGATGAAGAACTTTTCGTAAAGCTCGTGAGATCGGCATTTGCAAGAAGGCGAAAAATGCTTCTGAATAACCTCAAGAACGCCTCTTTTCTGGAGAGTCTGCCCGAACAGCTCATAAAAGAGGCACTCATACAGACAGGCATCGATCCAACCAGAAGAGGGGAGACCCTTTCTCCGGAAGACTTCGCGAATCTTGCCAATAATTTGAAATATAGATTGACGAATAATTGATGAGATAATATTAGCTCGGATTCGACATTGGCGGATAATGAAAATGGGGAAAAAGTATTTATATATTGAAACCTTCGGCTGCCAGATGAACGTCCATGATTCAAGGCAGATGGCTGTGTTGATGGAGGCGGAAGGCTATGAACTGACCTGTGACGCCCGTCAGGCGGATCTGATACTTATGAACACCTGCTCGATTCGTGAGAAAGCACAGCAGAAGGCCTTAAGTGAACTGGGAAGACTTATTAAGCTGAAGGCAAATAAACCGCAATTGCTTGTGGGGTTCGGAGGCTGTCTGGCTCAGCACATGGGAGGGAAAGTCTATAAGAGATTTGCCGATGTGGATTTTGTTTTCGGAACACACAATATCCATCGTCTGCCCCTGATGGTGGATCAGGTGGTGCGTGATGGTAAAAAGATCACTGAAACCGGATTTTCACCGCAGATAACTTCAATCAACATTTTCGCCCCTCCGGTAAACGGTTCAGTCTCTTCCTTTGTTTCCATTATGCAGGGCTGCGATAATTACTGCGCCTACTGTGTGGTGCCCTACCTGAGGGGGCCGGAAATGAGCCGCACACCGGAGGATATTACAGACGAGATAAAAAAACTCGCCGCCCAGGGCGTGAAAGAGGTTACGCTGCTGGGACAGAATGTCAATTCTTATGGAAAAAATCTGACCGATACATGCGACTTTCCCACGCTGATAAAGAAGATAAATGAAATTGACGGTATTGAACGAATCCGCTTTACAACGTCGCACCCAAAGGACTTATCCGAGGCGCTCATTGATTGTTTTACATCGGTTCCCAAACTATGCGAGCACATCCATCTGCCGGTGCAATCCGGTTCAAGCCGCGTTCTCAAACTAATGAACAGGAAATATACGGCCGAGGAATATTTACGAAAAGTTGACCATTTACGCCGTGTCTGTCCGTCAATCAGCATCACTTCCGATATCATCGTCGGTTTTCCCGGCGAAACACAAAAGGACCATCAAGAAACCATTGACATGATGGAAAAAATCAGGTTTGATTCAGTGTTTTCCTTTATGTATTCTGAACGTGAGGGAACCGCCGCCTGCAATTTGTCGCACGAAGTGCCGCTCAGGGAAAAACAACTTCGTCTCGAGGAATTGCAACGATTGCAGGAGAAGCACACACAGGAAAAAAACACCGCTCTTGAGGGAAGTGTCCAGGAAGTGCTGGTGGAGGGGCGCAGCAAAAATTCTCAACAGGATCTCATGGGTAGAACGCGCTCCTGGAAAATAGTGAATTTCAAAGGCGCACCTGAAATAGCGGGGAAACTGATTCGCGTGGAGATCACACGCGGGTTTCTGCATTCACTGCGCGGAAGAATTACTGAATCGTAAGGAGGATATCGATGCTTCTGGAAATGAAGGTATCCGGTTTGACCATAGATCCAATAACCAATACGCCAATCGTGATTCTCAAGGATCTGCAGGAAACCAAGGCAATTCCGATCTGGATCGGTCTGTTTGAAGCCAGTGCCATTGCCACGGAACTCGAACACGTCGTGTTCCCCCGCCCCATGACACATGATCTGCTCCATGAGTGCATCAAGGCGATGGGTGTTGAGGTAAACCGTATTGAGATCGTCGATATCCGTAACAATACTTTCTATGCGACCGTATATCTTACACGGGACGGCGATACCTACGCTGTAGATTCCCGACCCAGCGATGCCATTGCGCTGGCCTTGAGGGCACAGGCCTCGATTTTTGTGGAAGAGGCGGTTCTGGAAAAATCACGGAGCATCGATTTCGGGATGAAGCTCACTGATCTGGACAAGCTCAAAGAAGATAAAATAAAAGAATTTCTGGAAAACCTGTCGGCTGAAGATTTCGGCAAGTACAAGATGTGAAATATGAAGGACCTGCTTGCGGATTTTCGCACATTCCTGGAAGTTGAGCGCAATCTTTCCGGGCACACGCGGAGGGCCTATCTGACCGACCTGAAGGAGTTTGACAACTTTCTAAAAAACCCCGGAAACCATGCCTTCCCGGTGGAAATAGTCAATGCCACGCCGGATTCTATCCGGTCATTCATGGCACATATGCATGTACGGGGACTGAAAAAAGTATCCGTCAATCGTAAAATTTCCTCCCTGAGGGCGTTTTACGCTTATTTAATGCGTACAGGGGTAATTAAAGCCAACCCGATGACGGGGATCAAGGCCCCGAAGATGGAAAAGCACATGCCCGCTTTTTTGTCGGTTGACGAGGCTTTCGAACTCATCAAGGCGGCCTCGGACCGCCGCGACAGCTCAAACCTCCGTGATCATGCGATGCTAGAGCTGTTTTATTCCTCGGGGCTTCGTCTGTCGGAGCTGGCCGGCCTCAACACCGATGATGTAAACTTTGCGGCGGAACAAGTTAAAGTCAGAGGCAAGGGCAAAAAAGAAAGAATCGTCCCCGTGGGGTCACCGGCGCTTCAAGCGATCGGCTCTTATCTGGAAGTGACGAAGGAGAAAAGAAAAAAACAGGAATTGAGCCAACCACTGTTTTTAAATAACAGGGGGGGGAGAATAACTGCCAGGAGCATCGCACGGATCGTGGATGCAGCGGCCATAAAAAGCGGTATCGGCAGAAAAATCAGTCCGCATGCGCTTCGCCACACATTCGCGACACACCTACTGAATGCAGGGGCGGATCTGCGCTCTATTCAGGAAATGCTGGGACATGAGAGTCTCTCGACAACACAGAAATATACGGCACTCAACATCAGTCGTCTGATGGAAGTTTACGACAAGGCCCATCCCCGGGCCAGAGCGGGAAGGAATGAAAAATAAAATGCAGATCAGAGGAACAACAATACTGGCGGTGAAAAAAGGTGACAAAATCGCCGTGGCCGGCGACGGCCAGGTGACGCTGGACACAACGATACTCAAACGCGGAGCCCGAAAGGTACGCCGCCTATACAACAACGAAGTTGTTGTGGGCTTTGCCGGAGCGACCGCGGATGCCTTCACTCTTTTTGACCGTTTTGACCAGAAGCTTGAGCAATACAACGGAAACCTGCTGCGTGCGGCGGTGGAGCTGACCAAGGACTGGCGCACCGATCGGGTGTTGCGCCATCTGGAGGCGCTGATGATCGCAGTGAGCCGGGAGCACTCACTGATTATTTCCGGCAACGGTGATGTCGTCGAATCAGATGACGACATCATGGCCATCGGGTCCGGCGGCGCCTTTGCACAGGCGGCGGCACGTGCCCTGGTACGCCACAGCAACCTGTCCGCCGTGGAGATTGCCGGGGAGGCCATGAAGATCGCCTCCGAAATCTGCATCTATACCAACGACTGCATCACCCTTGAGGAGCTTGACCTGGCAGGTAATGATATTAAAGAATCAAAGAAGAACAGGAAGTAAGGAGCAGACTAAGAAAATGAAAGACTCTGGGCTCACGCCCCGGCAAATAGTGGAAAAACTGGATAGACACATTATCGGTCAGGCAGACGCCAAGCGTGCCGTGGCTATTGCGCTGCGTAACCGCTGGCGCAGACAGAATGTCCCCGAAGAGCTGGCGGAAGAGATTTCGCCTAAAAACATCATCATGATCGGGCCCACGGGCGTGGGAAAAACGGAAATCGCCCGCAGACTGGCCAAGCTCGACAATTCGCCCTTCCTGAAAGTGGAGGCGTCAAAATTTACCGAAGTCGGTTATGTCGGGCGCGATGTGGAATCAATGGTCCGTGACCTGGTCGATTTATCCATCAATATGATTAGAGCACAAGAGCAGGAAAATGTGCAGGCCAAAGCGGCGCAAATGGCCGAAGAGAAACTGCTTGATCTGCTCCTGCCTCCGAGGCTCGTGGAAAGAAGAGTCGGGGATATGCTCGAAGACATTGAGCGGGAGGTCGTTGAACTTCCTGCCGAGGAGCAGATACAAAAGCAGGAAGCCACCCGGGAAAAGTTGCGTAAGCTGCTCAAAGAAGGCAGACTCGACGAAAGGATGGTCGAGCTGGAGGTTTCCGAGCCGAGAAGCGGCCCGATGATTGAAATATTTTCCGCCGCCGGCATGGAAGACATGGGGCTCAACATCAAGGATATGCTCAGTAACATCATGCCGCAGAAAAAGAAAAGACGAAATGTCAAAGTACCCGAAGCGCTGGATATTTTGTCTACTGAAGAAGCACAAAAGCTCATTGACATGGACAAAGTCACGAAAACCGCCCTAGATCGTGTGGAACAGTCGGGAATTATTTTTCTCGACGAAATCGACAAGATCGTCGCCTCCGATGCGCAGCACGGCCCGGATGTTTCGCGCGAGGGGGTGCAAAGGGATCTGCTCCCCATCGTCGAGGGCTCCAACGTCAACACACGCTACGGTATGGTCAGAACAGACCACATACTTTTTATCGCCGCCGGCGCTTTTTCCGGAACCAAGCCCTCTGATCTTATTCCGGAATTGCAGGGACGTTTTCCAATCCGTGTTGAACTGGATTCGCTGGGTAAAGAGGAGTTCGTGCGCATTTTGACCGAGCCGAAAAACGCCCTGGTCAAACAATACACGGAAATGCTGGCAACTGAAGAAATCAGCCTGTCTTTTACTGATGATGCAGTAGAGCAGATTGCCGAAGTTGCCACAATGGTCAATGAACGCACGGAGAATATCGGCGCGCGGCGTCTGTACACGATAATGGAATCGCTTCTGGAGGATATTTCCTTCGATGCACCGGACATGAAAGAGAAAAAAATCGTCATCGACGCGAAATACGTCGAAGAGAAGCTCGACAACATTGTCGAGGACGAGGATTTGAGCCGCTACATTTTATAACAGGAGATAAAATGAAAAACATCCAAAGCTCAATAGCCAGGGCGGATATTCTGCTTGAGGCCCTGCCTTACATCAGGCGCTTCTATAACAAGACGATCGTGATCAAATACGGCGGACACGCCATGACGGACGAGGGCCTCAAAGACAAGTTCGCCCGTGATGTGCTGATGATGAAATATATCGGGATGCATCCGGTAGTGGTGCACGGCGGCGGCCCGCAGATCAGCGGACTGTTGAAAAAACTGGGCAAGGAATCAAAATTCATCCAGGGAGTAAGAGTAACAGACCAGGAAACAATGAATATTGTGGAGATGGTGCTTGTCGGGATGGTCAACAAGGAAATCGTCGGGATGATCAATCAGAACGGTGGTCGAGCGGTTGGCCTAAGCGGCAAAGACGGCAATCTGGTGGTGGCGGAAAAGTATTACCTCAACGATGGGAAAGCCAAACACACTCCGTCGGAAATCATTGATCTTGGTTTGGTCGGAAAAGTGAAACAGGTCAACGCCGACCTGATCGTGTCTCTGACACAAAGCGGATTCATTCCCGTCATCGCCCCCACAGGACTGGGAGAAAACGGAGAAACCTACAATATCAACGCCGATATCGTGGCCGGCGAGATCGCCGCCGCCCTCCGGGCGGAAAAGCTCCTGCTTTTGACCGATGTGGAGGGGGTGCTGGATAATAACAAAAACTTGATTCAGACGATGACCAATCAGGACGCCCAGGACATGATTAACGCGGGTGTTGTCGAGGGAGGGATGTTCCCGAAAGTCAAATGCTGCCTCAAGGCACTGCGTGGCGGTGTGAAAAAGACACATATCATCGACGGGCGGCTCGAGCATGCGATCCTTCTGGAGATGTTCACAGACGAGGGAATCGGTACCGAAATCGTTTTATAAAAAGCTGCAAGGATGGAAAAATGAAGGGAAAAAAGATCAGGGATCTGGTTGATAAGAACATCATGAATACCTACCGGCGCACGCCCATTGCGCTGGTGAGGGGAAAAGGCGCGCTGGTGGAGGACGCTCAGGGCAGACAATATCTAGATTTTGTTGCAGGAATTGCCGTGTGCAATCTGGGCCATGCCCACCCGAAGGTGGTAAAGGCTGTCAGAAAACAGGCCAAGGATCTGATGCATGTTTCCAATTTATATTACACCAGACCTCAGGCGGAAGTGGCCGCACTGCTTACCAAAAATTCATTTGCTAACAAGGTGTTTTTCTGTAACAGCGGTGCCGAAGCCAATGAGGCGGCCATCAAACTCGCGCGTAAATACGCTCATGAAAATCTCGGGCCGGAAAAATTTGAGCTAATTACGATGAAGGACTCTTTTCACGGACGGACGATGGCGACTATTACCGCTACCGGACAGGAAAAATTTCAGTTCGGTTTCACACCGCTTCTGGACGGTTTTCGTTACGTACCCTTCAATGATCCGCAGGCGCTCGAGGCGGCCATTACACCGCGCACATGCGGCATTATGCTTGAGCCGGTACAGGGGGAGGGAGGTGTCATTATTCCTGATGAAGGTTATTTGGAGCATGTACGCGAAATATGCGATCGGCACAGGCTTTTAATGATCGTCGATGAAGTGCAGACGGGCATCGGTCGTACGGGTAAATTGTTCGCATATGAATATTCGGGAATCAAACCGGATATTATGACACTGGCCAAGGCTTTGGGAAACGGTTTTCCGGTCGGCGCCATGCTGGCCACAGATGAAGTCGCCCGTGCCTTTTCTCCAGGCAATCACGCTTCCACTTTCGGCGGCAACCCGCTGGCGATGGCCGCGGTGCGCGCCACGTTGAAGACGATTCTCGAAGATGATATTTTAGAAAACTGTCTTGAGACAGGTGCTTATTTTTTGGAAAAGCTGCAACAGCTCAAAAAAAGGCATGACATTATCACTGACGTGCGGGGAAAGGGGCTCATGCTGGCCTGCTCTCTGTCCATCGAGGGAGCCGAAATTGTAACCAGGTGCCAGGAAGAAGGTCTGCTCATTAATTGCACAGGCGGAAAAACGTTGCGTTTTGTGCCGCCACTGATAATCACCAGGCAGGATGTCGACAAGGCGGTCTACATTCTTGACGATGTCATGGAGGGATTATGAAAAAAGACCTGCTCGGTTTTGCCGGCATGACACAGACGGATTTCGAAGAGATCTGGCGGAGGGCCTCGCGGCTCAAGCAGCTGCTCAAAGAAGGGAGGGAGCATGCCTCCCTGAAGGGAAAAACGCTGGGCATGATTTTTGACAAATCATCCACACGTACAAGGATTTCCTTCGAGGTCGGCATGTATCAGCTGGGCGGCATCGCCCTGTTTCTGAATTCCAAAGACACTCAGATCGGACGGGGGGAAACCATTGCCGACTCTGCACGGATGATGTCGCGATACTTAAACGGCATCATGATCAGAACCTTTGCACAGGAGTCAGTGGAAGAGCTGGCCGGTTATGCCACCATTCCGGTAATAAACGGCCTGACGGATCTGTTGCATCCCTGCCAGATTCTGGCGGACCTGTACACGATCATCGAAAAAAAGAAAACATACGAAGGGGTGAAAGTCGCCTACATCGGTGACGGCAACAATGTAGCCAACAGCTGGGTGGAGGCTGCCTGCCTGCTGCCTTTCGAGTTGACGCTGGCGTGCCCGGAAAATTACGACCCCGATCCCCGGGTCATGAAAATGTGTGACGGCCCGACGGAGGGAAATGTAAAGATTTACCGTGATCCTTTTGAGGCGGCCCGCGATGCCGATGTGCTCTACACGGATGTCTGGACAAGCATGGGGCAGGAAGAGGAATCCCGGGAAAGAAAGATGATTTTTAAGAATTACCAGATA
This sequence comes from uncultured Smithella sp., assembly GCA_964460865.1. Taxonomy (GTDB): domain Bacteria; phylum Desulfobacterota; class Syntrophia; order Syntrophales; family Smithellaceae; genus UBA8904. Next base: position 14,085 of record CAYWRV010000023.1, read on the forward strand.
AACGAGGCGCTTTTACAAGTGGCGAAAAAAGATGCGATTGTCATGCATTGCCTGCCGGCGCACCGCGGCGAGGAAATAACGGCACAAGTGATCGACGGACCCCAGTCCGTGGTTATTGATGAAGCTGAAAACCGCCTGCATGTACAAAAGGCGATTTTAGAAATATTGCTCTAGGAGGAAAATATCGTGTCGAAAAAAGTGAAGAAGGTTATTTTGGCTTATTCCGGCGGACTGGACACGTCCGTCATCGTTCGCTGGCTCATCGAAACCTATGATTGCGAAGTCATTTGTTTTGCCGCCGACGTCGGACAAAAGGAAGAACTGACCGGTCTTAAGGAAAAAGCGATTAATACCGGTGCCAGCAAAATATACATTGAGGACCTGCGCGAGGAATTCGCCCGGGATTTCGTTTTCCCGGCGCTGCGCGCCAATGCCATCTACGAGGGCACCTATCTTTTGGGCACGTCACTGGCCAGACCGCTTATCGCCAAAAAGCAGATTGAAATCGCCCGAAAGGAAAAGGCCGATGCGGTTTGTCACGGCTCGACCGGTAAAGGAAACGACCAGGTGCGCTTTGAACTGACCTACATCGCTCTCAATCCGGGCATCAGGATAATCTCTGCCTGGAAGGACGATAACTGGACTTTTGATTCACGCGAGTCAATGATCGACTACGCACGCAAATACAAAATACCGATTCCTCTGACTAAAAAGAAGCCCTACAGCTCGGACCGCAACCTGCTGCATATTTCCCACGAAGGCGGCATATTGGAAGATACCTGGGCCGAACCGCCGGAAAACATGTTCGTCCTGACCGTTTCTCCGGAGAAGGCACCGGCTAAACCCACGTACGTGGAGATTGATTTCGAAAAGGGCAATCCCGTGGCCGTGGACGGAAAAAAGATGTCGCCCGCCGTACTGATGGATCACATGAATATACTGGCCGGTAAAAACGGTATCGGCAGAGTGGACATGGTGGAGAACCGCTTTGTCGGTATGAAGTCACGCGGCGTGTATGAAACTCCCGGCGGAACGGTCCTGTGGGCGGCCCATCGTGCCGTGGAATCAATTACGATGGATCGCGAGGTGATGCTGATGCGTGACTCACTAATCCCCAAATACGCGCAGCTGGCCTACAATGGATTCTGGTATGCTCCGGAAATGAAGACGCTGCAGACCTATATCGATGCGACACAGGAAAATGTCACCGGCACGGCGAGGATGAAGCTCTATAAGGGAAACTGTATCGTTGTGGGGCGTAAATCGCCTAAATCTCTCTACAGCGAAGCGTTTGCCACTTTTGAAAAAGACGTGGTCTATAACCAGAAAGACGCGATCGGATTCATCAACTTAAACGGTCTGCGTCTGCGTATCGAGCACATGCTGAAACGCGGTAAATAACTGATCAGGGGGCCTTCATGCCGGCTGAAAAAAAACCATGGGCGGGGCGCTTTCGTGAAGCCACGGCCGCAAGTGTGGAGAGGTTCACCTCATCGCTGCACTACGACCGGCGTCTGTACAGGTGCGACATCGAAGGTTCCGTGGCCCATGCGACGATGCTGGCGGATTGCGGCATCATCACAAAAAAAGAAGCGGCAAAAATTATCCGCGGACTAAAAGCGATTTTGTGCGATATAGAAAAAGGAAAGTTTGTTTTCGACCCGGCCGATGAAGACATTCACATGGCGATCGAAAAAGAACTTATCCGGCGCATCGGTGATACGGGTGGCAAGCTGCACACCGCCCGCAGCCGAAATGACCAGATAGCTCTGGATATGCGGCTCTACCTGCGCCACGAAGTTGACAATATTTCGGCCAAACTCGCCGGTCTGCTAAAACAGCTTGTAGCGATGGCCCGCACAGAAATAAAAACGGTCATGCCCGGCTATACCCATATGCAGAAGGCCCAGCCGGTGTTGTTGGCGCATTATCTGATGGCGTTTGCGGAAATGTTCCGCCGTGACCGGGAACGACTGGTGGATTGCCGTAAGCGCATCAACGTTTTGCCTCTGGGTGCGGCGGCGCTCGCCGGCACAGGCCTTCCCATCGACCGTCGGCGTACGGCAGAACTTTTGAACTTTCCCGCCGTGAGCGCCAACAGTATGGACACGGTGGCGGATCGCGACTACATCGCGGAATTCATTTTTGCCGTCTCTTTGTGCATTGCGCATTTGAGCAGGTTCTGCGAAGACCTGATTTTGTGGTCTTCCGATGAATTCCGTTTTGTCGAATTTTCCGACGCCTATACAACCGGAAGCAGCATCATGCCGCAAAAAAAGAATCCGGATATCGCAGAGCTTATCCGGGGTAAAACCGCCCGTGTTTATGGCGACCTGATGGCGATCCTGACACTTTTGAAGGGTTTGCCGATGACCTACAATCGCGATCTGCAGGAAGATAAAGAGCCATTGTTTGACGCGGTGGATACGCTAAATGATTGTCTGGCCATTTTCACGGAAATGCTTGCCCATACGCGATTCCACTCCGAAAGGATGTATGAGGCGGCCGGGGGAGGTTATTCCACGGCGACCGACATAGCCGAGTATCTGGTGAAAAAAGGAGTTCCTTTCCGTCAGGCCCACGAGATTACCGGCAGTATTGTCGCCTACTGCATCAAGCAAAAAAAGACCCTCGATGAGCTCATTGTGGAGGAGTTCCAGTCATTTTACTCCGGCTTCGATGAAAATATAAAGACCGCCATCAGGGTCAACAACTCAGTTAATGCTCGCCGTCATACGGGCGGAACCGCGCAGTCGGCGGTTAGGGAAAGGATCAGGGAATTTGAAAAACTTCTGGCCAAGTAGTTTGCTGCCGCTATTGGCAGGTGTTGCTCTTTTTGTCGGCTGCGGCCTGAAGGCGAATCCTTCTCCGCCTGAGTCAGCTCATCAGCCACAGACTCCCGTGCAGGTGCTAAATGTGACGGCCGGGGAAAATGCGGCGAGGCTTTACTGGCGCATGGACGGAGCACTAAAGAAGGCTGGTTTTGTCAGTATCGAAAAAAGTGTGCTGGGAAGTGGTGGAAACATATGCAGGAATTGCCCCCGCACCTATGAGACGATCGCACAGCTCATGCTGTCCGGCGTCCGGAGCGGCGAAAATGAATACACTTACATCGACTCTGCCGTGGAAAGAGGAAAAGTCTACAGCTACCGTCTGAAAATTTGTGACAGGGGCGGAGCCTGCTTTGAATCGCAGGCAGCGGAGCTTGATTATCAATAAAACTATGGAGGACAATAGATATGTTTGAAGGAGCCATCACAGCCCTGGTTACACCGTTTAAAAACGGTGAGGTGGACGAAGGGGCGCTAGTTGACCTGATTGAGTTTCAAATTGCGGGAGGGATTCACGGGCTTGTCCCCTGCGGCACGACCGGAGAGTCACCGACTCTCACGCACGATGAGCATGACCGCGTCATAGAGATTACCATCGAAGCGGCGAAAAAACGTGTTCCGGTCATCGCCGGAACCGGCTCGAACAGCACGGCTGAAGCGCTCCGACTGACCAGACACGCCTATGAGGCGGGTGCGGACGGTGCCCTTATCGCCTGTCCATACTATAATAAACCAACCCAGGAGGGGCTCTACCGCCACTATGAGCTTATCGCCCAATCAGTTCCCATTCCGATAATTCCCTACAATATACCGGGCAGAACCGGCATAAATATGTCACCGGAGTTGATTGCCCGTCTGGCCCGGATAAAAAACATTGTCGGTATCAAAGAGGCCTCCGGCTCTCTCAAGCAGATGAACGATGTCATCGATATGTGCCCTCCCGTCTTCGATGTCCTGTCCGGTGACGATGGTTTCACTCTGCCAC
>CAYWRV010000024.1:0-17795 GCA_964460865.1 uncultured Smithella sp.
GCCGTTATTGCTGGATATCTGCCGATTTTAGGGGATTATCCCTGAAACTACTGTTCAAATTTCACAGTGAAACCAAGGAAATGTATTTGGATGCTCTTTTTCCCGGTGTGACCGTGGAAGAGGTGCGGGCAGATATTCCCTGGGATCTGCAGGTGGCGGAAACGATCAGCTCGTTTCCTGTCCCACGCGATGAGGAAATTGATTTCCTGCGCCGTTTTTCTCCGTCTAATTCGCTGCCCAATGCGGTGGCCCTTCAAATGACAACGGACAATCTTTTGCGTAAACTGGCAACAAACAGATAGGGTGTGGGCACACGACGCAGCTATCGTGTAAAACAGCTGTAGATGTTTTTTAAAAACTCCGGAAAGTTTTTCTAACCGGTGTCCGTACTGTCAACCGCTGCGGGTTTGGTTTTTCTTAAGTTTGCGAAAATGTTTTTGAAATATCTCGCGATATTTTTCTCTTGGCATTCAGCATGTCCGGAGGGTTCCCCGCAGCGGTTGGACTTTATCAGATATTCGTGGAGAACTTTACCTTCTTTGAATTCAGGATTCAGTATCAGGGCGGAGGCCAGAAAATCCTCCGCCTTTTCCCTATTACCCGCCTCGCATTGGGCGCGTCCCATGTTGTAGTGCAGATGTTCGTCATCAGGCGCGAAGTTAAGTGCCTTGTTGTAATTATCAATCGCCTCCTCAAATGATCGGGTGGCCCGGCACTGTATTCCCAGGTCGTTGTAGTGATGGATGACCGCCTCGAGGATGTTTTCATCGTCCTCCATAATTTCCCTGGCGTGTGGCAGGTTCCCCTGATCGATGTTTTCAATCGCTTCAGCGATTTTCCGGCGGAATTCTTCTTCCTGTCTTTGTTTTTCCTGATCGATTTCCAGCCGCAGGGCTTCGGCCGTCTCTTCGTCTTTACGATAGCGTTCTACGATCTCCTCCTCCTGTGCGACAATCATACTCTTGATAAATTCCAGATTGGTTTCCAGATCGCTGTCTCCAAAGGAAATGTTGCCGAAGATATCCTGAAATTTTTTATGGGCGGACAGATTCCTTAAAAAAAAGTCGATGTCTTGCTCGAATTCATTTTTTTCCTTCTCGGTTTTGGCGATGGCGGGCGTACTTTCGATTATTTCCCTGAAGCTCATCAGGCAGGCGGCGATTTTTCCCTGCTTGAGCTGCATTTCACATTGATGAAACCTGTGAAAAAGATCCGCGACGGTGGAAATTTTAGCTGCCATTTTCTCTCCTTCAGGGCAAGTATATGGAAAAAACACCGCCTCCGAGTGAACCCCCGTTAACGATGGAGATGAATCCTTTTTTATCCCTGTTGGTATGCATATCGGCAACCATCATGGAAAAATAAAGTCCCAGGCCCGTCGAGCCGGTTTGAAAATCAATCTCCTGCTTAATGCCCGGCTGTTTTTCCACGTTGATCAGCATTCCCGGCGGGTAGCCTGCCCCGTCGTCTTCGATTTTCAGGACGAAGTATTCATTTTCCTGCGTGGCGCTGATTTTCACGGCTGTTTTTGCATAACGGAAGGCGTTGTTGATGACGTTGTCGACGACACCCTCGATAAGGGAGCGGTCAAAGGCCCAGAACAGGTCTTCTTCGCATTGAGTCAGAAGTGTGATGTTACGGGATGCCAGCAGAACTTCGTGAGATGCCCCGGCTTCTTCCAGGAGGTCGCTTGCCGCGTGATAATCTATGTTGACGGCCAGTTGTGATTTTTCGGCTTTGTACAGAGACAAAAGCCGGATGAGGCTATGGTTGAGACGCTGAATTTCATATTGCAGCGTGTAGAAGTCGGAATGTCTGGCGCAGTTTTCGGCACGGCACCCGGCTATAATGTCTTCCAGATTATTGAACAAAATGCCCAGAGAATTTTTGGTGTCATGCAGCGTCATGGCCAGTATGTCGGTAAAACTTATAGTTTGTTTCATCATTGCACCCCGGAGGACAGCTCGCGATACATGGTGATGAGCATTGCGTAATCGATATAGGACTCATCGATTTTATGCACCCTGTCCAGATAGCCCTTGGCCCTGGCCAGACCATCTTCGGTGGCCCCTTTTTCCTTCATGTCCAGCATCAGCACATGGGCCGCGTTGGCATTGATGATCTTGTTTTCAGGCAGGTGAGCGGCCGCCTTTTCAAAGTAGATGATGGCTTCGGAGAGTTTCCCGCCTCGCGCCAGGGCGACACCTTCGTTGTTGAGACTGATGATCTCGTCGCGTGTGGTCGAAATGAGCTCCTCTCCCTGTTCGGCCATGTCCATTTCCTTGAAAACAGTGCGCACATCGGCGAGCATTTCCTCGTCATCGTGATGGGAGCTGACGATATTTTTTATGATGGCGGTTCCCTCGTCTATGCCGCCTGCCATCATATAAGCCTGGGCCAGCGACAGCGCCAGCTCTCTGGGAATATTGTCAGCCAGCTCCGCCGCCGATTTTTGAGCCTTAGTCAAGGCGCGCCTGGCTTCGGCGGTTTTGTTCATGGCGTGATATGCAAAGCTTTCGGCGATACTAACATGCAGACGGGTGTCATTTCTGTCCGGGAATTCCTTGAAGACCTTGCCCAGAACTTTCAGCCCTTCCTGCGGGGCGGCGCGTTGAACGAGTGTCCTGGCCAGGCCGGTGTAGTCTTCCGGGCTCTTGAAGCAGGAGTTTTTCCCCTGTTCCACCGCTGCTTTAAACGAGTTTTCCGCCGTGGAGAAATCTTCGTTGCGGTAGGCAAGCTTGCCCAGATACTTGTGCCTGAGCAGCGCCCGGGGTGAGATCTCGGTCGCTTTCATAAGTACGTTTTGCGCCTCCTGCGGGTCATTCATTTTGATGAGTGTTCTTGCCAGATAATCGTAGGCGGGCATGATTTTGTCATTCTGGGCGATAATGTTTTCAAATATTTCCCGCGCACTTTCATAATTACCCATCATCAGATCGGCGCGTCCTCTACCCAGCTGTGCCCAGCCCACATTGCCTCTTTGGAGGATTTTGTCGTAGAATTCGGCCGCCCCTTTGTAGTCGGCCTTCTTCAGAAGCACTTCCCCCTTCAGTTTCATGATTTCGGAGAGGTTCCTAGGATTTTGCGCCATCAGCTCATCGCAGACGCGAAGAGCATGGTCGAAGTCGTTATCGGCAATGGCCGTTTCAATATTTTTGATGTTGAGCTTTTTGGCGGCGATATTCCTAATGCGTTTTTCGAGGACTTCTTTGGCAAACGGTTTCACCAGATAGGCGTCGGGCTGATACTCCATCGCACCCATGACCATCTCCTGCGTGTTTTCCGCCGTGATCATGACAAAAATGCTGGAATAATTGATGTGTCCCCGGAACTTGCCCTCCTCCAGTACCTGCTGGCCTGACTTGCCCGGTCCGAGATTGTAGTCGCACAGGATGATGTCGTAGCGGCGGGCAGCAATTTTACGGACCGCCTCTTCCCCGTTGGCGGCATCATCGATATACATGATGCCCAGCGACCTCATCATGTTTTTTAGTGTGAGGCGGAAGTTGAAAAAATCGTCGACGATAAGGACTTTTTTTGTTTTTAGATTGATTTGAGGTTTTTTCGTCTGCTCCACGTTTTTTCTCTCAAGCCATTGGTAATATTGCGGATCAAAGCTTAATTGCCTGAAAAAATACCCCCCGCGAGGGGCCGCGGGGGGTATTGGGTGAGTTCCAGATGTGCCGTTTCTTCAACGTGGCCGGAATCGCTGTCTAATTTGTTTCGGCCTCAACTGGCAAACCATTGACAAGACCGCTGCAGTTTTCTTTTTGTTCGATTCCGCCATCCGGAAGGTCCTGACGAACACCCCAGAAGCTCGCTTGTCTTTATAATCGACATGAGCAGAAAAAATCTTTAATAAAAATGTTTAAAACCATTATACAAGCTAAATCATGGATATGTAATGGAAATAAAAGTGTTTTTGCCGGGTATTTTCCCTTGCGGGCATCCGAGAAATATGGTTTAAAAAATTTCGGCTGTTTTAGCGAATGATTTCAAGGAGCCGCATGCTTTTTCAGAAATACAACATAAGATGGCCGATAGTTATTATCACCGCCCTGGTTGTGGGCCTGCTTTTTTTCTGGGAAACCACTCACTTAAAGATCGAAACAGACATTCTCAAATCCATGCCGCATGGTGATCCGGTGCTGGATTCGGCGCGGCGTGTCATCAGCCGTCTGCCGATTCAGGACAGGATTTTTATCGATATTGAGCAAATTTCCGGCGAGCCGGCCGCGCTGGCTCAGGCTGCATCAGTGGTTGAAGAAAAACTCCGGGCAAGCGGTTTGTTTACAAAGGTCGGTCTTGGCGGGGAAGAGCAGGTTTTTCCTGAACTTGTCTTGCACGTTGCCGAAAATATGCCGCTTCTTTTTGATGAAGATGATTTGGAGCAAAAAATTCTTCCTCTTCTCGCGCCGGAAAAAATCAGCGAGGCCATGGAGCAAAACAGGCAAAGCCTCATTGAATTGGGAGGCATCGGGCGGGCGGAGTTGATGGCCAGGGACCCTTTGGGCATTTCCGGCCTGATACTTAAGCAGATGTCCGCTTTACTGCCGGCAAGCGGGGCCAGATTTTATCAGGGACGGATTTACTCTGCCGATGGCCGACACACACTGATTGTCGCGCACATTTCCGGTTCCGGTACGGACACGACACAGGCCTCACGTATTCATCATCTTGTCAATCAATGTCGCCGCGAGCTCGAAAATAACAAAGACCTCCAGGAAAGCTACCTTTTGACGCCGGTCGGCGCCTACCGGGCCGCCCTCGATAATGAGAGCATCGCCAAACGGGATGTCCGGCTGGCCATTATCCTGACCGTGCTGGGCATCGCTGTGCTTCTGATGGTGGCATTTCCACGGCCTCTGATCGGCCTTTTGGCGCTGCTTCCCTCCTCGGTGGGGGCGATTGCGGCTTTGTTCGTCTGCTCTTTTTTGTTTGAATCCATGTCGATGCTGGCGGTAGGCTTCGGCGGCGCGATTATGGCCTTTACGGTTGATCTGGGGATAACCTATCTCATGTTTCTGGATCAGCCGCGAACCACAAGCGGCAGGACGGCGGCGGCCGAGGTGCGGACGGCGGAAATGGCGGCGGTGCTCACCACCGCGGGGGCGTTTTTACTACTTCTGATCAGTGACTTTAAAATTCTCGTCCAGATCGGTGTTTTTGCGGCGCTGGGCATCACTTTCGCCCTGCTGTTTGTCCAGATTGTTTTCCCCCGCATATTCCTGTCCTTACCGCCGGCCCGGCGGCCGGCTAACCGCCTTTTGCAAGCCGCCGTAAATGGCGCTGCCGCACCGGCACGCTGGAAAATCATCGCTGCCGCGGTATTTGCCCTGGTCATGCTGTTTTTTGCCAGGCCGGTTTTCAATATCGACCTTCAAGCCATGAATTCTATAAAGCCGGAGACGATCACCGCCGAGCAGAAAATGCAAAAAATATGGGGAGACATCTCCGGCAAATGCTATCTTCTATTGCGGGCGCAGGATGTGGGAGAGCTGCAGTCAAAAAACGCACAGCTTGTGAAGCTGCTTTCCGCGGAAGTGGAAAAAGGAAACATGGACAGGGTATTCCTGCCCTCCGTTTTGTTTCCGGATGAGGCGACCGCGCGCGCCAATTACCATGCCTGGCGATGCTTCTGGAATGACTCGCGCGTGCGGGAGCTTACCCGCAACCTGGCGGCGGCGTCCGGCCGATACGGCTTTACCGAAGATGCTTTTGATCCCTTCATAAAATCGCTTGCTGCCGGGTATGAAGGTGCATCAACCATTCCTGAGAAGTATTTTGAAATGCTGGGCATTACGAAAACGCCGGAGGGGCTCGCCCAGCTCAGCCTCATTCCCGTGGGCAAACAATACCGGGCGGAAGATTTCTTTGAGCGTCTGGCGTCAGCCGGGCTTGCTGACATATTCGACGCAGATTTGTTCAATCAAAAGCTCAGCGAGTTTCTGAAAACAATATTTTTTAAAATCGCTGTCATCGTCAGTATCGGACTGGTTTTTGTTATATTCATGTTTTTTATGGACTGGCGCCTGTCTCTGGCGGTGCTGGCACCCACCGTATTTGCCCTTGTCTCCACGCTGGGTACGCTCAAGCTCATTGGTCATCCCCTTGATATTCCCGGCATCATGCTGTGGGTGGTGATCCTGGGCATGGGTATTGACTACTCCGTTTATTATACCTGTACCTATCAGCGCCATCCGGATGAGAGAAGTCCCGCCATGCAGACGGTCACGCCGGCCATGTTTTTATCGGCGGCGACGACCTTCGTCGGGTTCGGTGTGCTGGCGCTGGCCAGGCATCCACTTTTGAAAAGCATCGGCCTGGTGTCTCTTTTGGGGATCGGCTATTCTCTGGCGGGTGCCTACCTGATTTTGCCGTACCTGATGAAAAGGATATTTGCCCCGTTTGATTTTCCCGAAGCTCCGCCCCTGCCCGGTTCCCCCGAGCACACACGTCGCACGATTGCGCGCTACCGCCATCTGCCCGGCTATCCGCGTGTCTTTGCCCGCTTCAAGATACGCCTTGATCCCATGTTCGGCGAGCTGGACCGTTATGTGAAAAACCCCCGTCTGCTCATCGATATCGGCTGCGGCTGGGGTGTACCGGCGGCGTGGCTTCTGGAGCTCTATCCCCGGGCGAGGGTATTCGGTCTGGAGCCGGACGAACAAAGAGTCCTCATTGCCCGACGTGTACTGGGGGACCGCGGATCAGTGCACACGGGCAGGGCACCTGATTTGCCCGATATCGGGGGACACTCAGACCATGTGCTGATGCTCGATATGCTGCATTATCTTGACGATGAGGAATTGAAATTGGTTTTGGAGCGCATTTATGAGATACTCGAGTCGGACGGCTCGCTCCTGATACGCGCGACCGTTCCTGTGCCGGAGAAAATTCCCTGGAAGCGCCGCATTGAAATGCTGCACCTTAAAGTGATGGGAATTCCCGAGCGGTTCCGTGCCGAGGGTGTTGTTTTGCGTTTTATGAAAGAGGCGGGCTTTGCTGTGGAGGTTCACGCCTCGCAAACGTCCGGCGTGGAGGAGAAGTGGTTTGTCGGCAGGAAACAAAACGCCCGGGATAGCCGGTAGTTCATGGTGGATAGCTTATGGTTGATGGTGGATAGTTGATGGACGTACGGAACACCGCGCACCCTGAGCCTGTCGAAGGGCCGCGCGTAGTTCGTGGTTGATAGTTGATAGCCATTTGGGCACCCGGGAGAGAATCCTTTACGCAGGAGTTTTCAACTCCTTCGTCATCATTAATAAATTCAGGAGGTGCGGGTATGTATGAACAAAAACCCTGGCTGAAGTTTTACGGAAATGTTCCCGAAACGATTGACTATCCGCGCGTTACGATGTACGAGGCGCTCAAGCAGACCGCCCGCGCGAAGCCGGAGGCAATCGCCTATGATTTCATGGGCTATACCTCCACCTACAGTAAATTCATCTCCGAAATCGATCAGTGCGCCGACGCTCTGGCATCGCTGGGACTGGGGCAGGGTGAGCGCATCACCATTTCCATGCCCACCTCTCCGCAGGGTATTATCTGTTTTTATGCAGCCAACAAGCTTGGCGCGGTGGCGAGCATGATTCACCCCCTCTCCACGGCCAAGGAAATTGAATTTTACATAAACGTTGCCAAAAGCCGCTTTGCTCTGACGCTGGATGCCTTTTACGGCAAGTTCAAGGAAGTTCAAAACAGCACTGTGCTTGAGACGCTGATTCTGGCCCGCATTCCCGATTACCTGGGACTCATAAAACGTATCGGCTTCAATTTAACCAAAGGAAGACTCATACCAAAAGTGCCTGACGATCCGATGGTGCGCTGGTGGGCGGATGTGATGAAGGGGAAATATCCCCCGGCGCCGCAGGCCCAGATGGATACGGACGATCTGGCGGTCATCCTCTACAGCGGCGGCACTACGGGAGTGCCCAAGGGGATCATGCTCTCCAACATGAACTTTATCAGTGAAGGGAAGATGGTAGCCGAGTGGGGCAAGCTGGACGACGCCTCATCAGTGCTTGCCATTTTGCCTATCTTCCACGGCTTCGGTCTGGGAGTTTGTGTCAATGCCTGCTTTATGGGAGGAGGCAAAAGCATCCTGGTGCCTGTTTTCACGCCTGAGACAGTGGCATCCTTAATCAGATCACAGAAACCCTCTTTCGTCATCGGCGTGCCCACTTTGTTTGACGCCCTTTCGCGTGATCCCAAAATGCAAAAGGCAGACTTAAGTTGCCTCAAGGCGACCTTTTCCGGCGCGGACGCCCTGCCGCGGCCCGTCAAAGAGCGCTTCGAGGGCATGGTCAAAAAACGGGGCGGCAATGTTCAGTTGCTCGAAGGGTACGGACTGACCGAGGCGGTGACGGCGATCATGGCCACGCCGTTGGGGAGCTACCGTGAAGGCAGCATCGGTGTGCCGTTTCCCGACATGCTGGCGAAAATTGTGAAAATCGGCACCACTGAAGAAGTGCCGCCCGGCGAGGAAGGCGAAATCTGCGTTTCCGGGCCCGCCGTGATGATGGGCTATATCGACCAGCCCGAGGAAACAGCCGAGACATTAAAAACGCACGCCGACGGCCGCGTCTGGCTCCATACCGGAGATATCGGTACAATGGACGAGGATGGATTTTTTTATTTCAAGCTTCGCCAGAAGCGCATGATTAAATCATCCGGCATGAACGTTTATCCGGCACAGGTCGAGGAGCTTTTTTACAAGCATGAAAAAGTGCGAGACGCCTGTGTTATCGGTGTGCCGGATGAGGCGCAAGTGGAGGCGGTCAAGGCATTCATCGTTTTGAAAAACCCCTCCGAGGCGGGCCCGGAGATGGAAAAAGAACTGATTGCCTATGCCCGTGAACACCTGATCAAATGGAGTTGCCCGCGGTCGATCGAGTTCAGGGAAGACCTGCCCAAGACGCTGGTGGGCAAAATCGCCTACAACACACTGGAGAAGGAAGAGATTGAAAAACTGAAAAAAGAAGGCAAGTTTGCGGGATAGGGCGGGCGGCCGCGAAATCGCGGCCGGTTGCAGCGGCACCAGCCCCGTCATGCGATATACGCTTTTCCATCGTCATCAGCGGCCCTTGAAGACCGGCGGGCGTTTTTCGTGAAAAGCTCTCACTCCCTCGCGCACGTCGTCGCAGTAATTGGTGACCAGCGTACCGAGCGCCGCATCTTCCAGGGCGTTGTCCAGATCCATATGCGTTTGTTTGTACATCATCCTTTTGGTGATACGCATGGATATCGGCGGGCCGGCGGCAAGTTTTTCAGCCCACTCGCGGACGAGCGGCATCAGATTATCGTCAGGCGTGACTTCATGAACCAGCCCCAGTTCCTTTGCCTTACTGGCCGAATAGACTTCTGAAAACAGCGACATCTTCAACGCGTTGGGCAGGCCCATAATCCGCGGGAAAATCCAGGCGCCACCTTCGTCCGGCATCAGTGCAACCCTGAGGCTCGTATCGCCCAGCTTTGCGCTTTGAGCGGCAAGGCGAAAGTCGCAGCTAAGCGCCAGCGTCAAGCCGCCGGCTACGGCCGGCCCGTTCACCGCAGCGAGGACCGGCTTGTCGAAGCGCCACAGGAACCTTACCAGCTGATGAAAATTTTCGCGCATTTCCAGCATTGATTCCAGACGATGACCGCGGTATCGCTCAGGGTATTGATAGTCGGCAGACACCTCGCCGCCTGAGCAGAAGCCGCGGCCGGCTCCGGTGATAATGATTGCCCGGACATCATCGTCATCACGTGTCAGGGCCAGCGCCGCCAGTATCTCATGTACCATGGTTTCACTATAGGCGTTCATTTTTTCCGGCCGGTTCAAGGTGATCGTCGCAATATGCTTTTCTTTTGCAAACAGTATTTGGGTGTATGCCATGGCGTTTCCTTTCGTAAAATAATTACTTTGTGTTTTTTGTTTGCCGTTTCCCGTCCGCTCCTGGGTCGTTTATTCAATAACCAGTTTCTGAAATCGCGGCGGACGTTTTTCCAGGAAGGAATCGATGCCTTCTTTAAAGTCAGGCCGCAGCATGCTCGCGTCCACCAGTCTTGCGGTTTCCTTCATCGCTTCACCCAGCTGCATGTTGAGATGCCGGTAAACCTGCTGCTTCATCGCCATCAAAGACATGGGTGCGGCGGTTTTTGCCAGTTGCTCGATGTAGGCCGTTGATTCCTCCAAAAGCAGGTCTGGTGAAAATATTTTGTCCACCAGCCCTATTTGATGAGCTTCTGCCGCGGTAAGTCTTCGGGAGGTCCACAAAAGGTCCAGCGCTTTGGAGGCGCCGACGATGCGCGGCAGAATCCAGCTCTGGCCATGTTCGGCAACGAGCCCGCGCTGCGAAAATGATGTGACGAATTTTGCATTTTCCGAGGCGAATCTCAGATCGCAAAAAAGGGTGAGCGACATACCCAGGCCGGCGCAGGCGCCGTTTATCGCCGCAATTACAGGTTTTCTGATAGAGAGCAGATAAGTAAAGCCGGCACCGAAATTATCGCCCATTTGTTTATCTCCCGGACGGGATTTCAGCGTGTCACTTTGACTGCCTTTTCCTTCCACCTGAAGGGTGTCGAGTGTATCCATGGCTACGCCGGAACAAAAGCCTCTTCCCGCGCCGGTGATGACCATGCCGGTTACCGCCTCATTTTTTTCCGCTTCCTCTATGGCCTGCCCCAGCTCATCGATCATGGAATATGTCAGTGCGTTCAGGCTTTCGGGGCGGTTCAATGTAATGACCGCCGCATGTCCGTCAATGTCCAGTTTGATTGCCTGGCTCATAAAAACCTCCTGTAATTTCTGCTATGGTTGGTTAGCGGTCACCTGCCTGTAAATTTCGGCGCGCGTTTTTCCATAAAAGCCAGCACGCCTTCTTGGAAATCCTCGGTCTTACCGCAACGAAGATGAGTTTCGGCCTCACGATCGAGGACTGTGCGCAGATCGGCCATCATCGACAGATTGACATTGGCCTTCATATAGCGGAAGCTCGTCTGAGCGCCATGGGCGATCTGCAAGGCGAACTCTCTTGCCGCATCCTGAAAAACATCATCTCTTGCCACACGGTTTACCAGACCGATACGGTAAGCCTCATCCGCATCGATTGTTTCACAAAGGAAAAGCAGCTCTTTTGCTTTCGGGGCCCCCACATATTGCGTGAGAAACCAGCTTATCCCGAAATCTCCGCCCAGCCCGACTTTGGCATAGGCCGCGCCGAACTTCGCCTTGTCGGAGGCGATACGTAAATCACAGGCCAGTGCGATCGCCAGCCCCGCCCCCATCGCATGGCCGTTAATCACGGCAATGGTCACCTTCGGTATGCTGTACAAAAGCCAGGAAAGTTCCTGCTCCCGGCGCAGCCCGTCCACGTTCTGCTCGTATGTGTCTCTGGCCAGCAATTCACTTTCCTCACTGTCCATCTTGGAAATATCCCCCCCGACACAAAACGCGCGGCCCGCACCAGTCACAACAATTGCCCCTATGCCCGGGTCCATGGCCCACTTCTTCAATATCTCGATAGCCTTAAGTTCCATGGCCGGGCTCAATGCATTTAATTTTTTAGGTTGGTTTAAAGTAAGCGTGGCGACCTTGTTGGAGATTTGTGTGATGATCAAATCATCGCTTTTTATTTTTTCTGACATTTTCTGCCTCCCTGATAATTATTTGTGATAAATAGCGCCATCACTTGCTGCTTTTTTAGGTCTGGTAAGGTTTCTTGTTTTGGTGCTTGTGAGGGAATGGACGCGTCTTGTGTGCCGGGTTCCGACAACCGGATCAGTACTCCGGTCGGGGCCTGGCTCAAATTTGCCGGCACAGGATTTGGCATTATTGAATACCTGATTATTTCATGAGTGTCCGTGTCTTATCGTTTGTGATCTTTAAAAGCTGTTTTGCAGCCTGAATGTTTGACGCGGCTCTAACAGGTTCTTTGGTTACCGGCTATCCCGAAGTGACGTCACTGACCTTGGTTAATCTTCCAGTGGCAATTTCCTGCATTTATAACATAACGGTTGATAATTATCAAAATATGTCTTTTCGGGCCCGTGCCATTGTTTCCTTTGAGGAGGCAAAGATCATATTTTGTTGTATCATCCCGAGCGGGTAGAGTTCATCGCGACCGCACCTGATTTTGTTAACAGTAAATGCACGTATCAGATTTCATCCACCGTGCCTGATCACAGCTTTCCCGATATGGTAGGTTCGACGAGATTTTATTATTCCTTTTTAAGAGTGATATAGTCCATTGCTACATAAGACATTGCACGTACTCCGAGGAGCAGAACTTTTTCATCAGGGGAAAAAAAAGGAGAATGGGCAGGAAATTTTTCTTCTCCCGGAGTAATGGCTCCAAGGAAGAAGTATAGACCGGGAATCTTTTCCTGGTAGAAGCTGAAATCCTCCGAACCGGTCAGTTGAGGAAATGGAACGATAGCCTTTTCTCCTACAAACCGTTGGAAAGTCGGAGCCATTAACTTTGTCAAAGAAGGATCATTGCAGGTGATCCCGTACACTTCACGGATTTTTGCCTCGGCCGTCCCACCGGCACTTTTAGCTATCATCTCGGCAGTGTTCTTCACTTTTTCATGAATTGATTTTCGGGTTTTCTGATCAAACACACGGATCGTTCCGAACATTTCTACTGTGGAGGGGATGATGTTAAACTTCTGTCCTCCGCTAATCATTCCTATGGAGATAATAGCGGGCGTTGCCGTGAGATCGGTTTGCCGGCTCACGATTGTTTGAAGGCCGATCACGATTTGAGATGCGATTACAATCGAATCTACACCGGACCAGGGAGTTGCCCCGTGAGTCTGAGTTCCTTTGACCACGATATTTAGCTCATCCCCCGAAGCCATCATTGCGCCCGGGCGGTACCCTATGAGCCCCAGGGGTATTGATGCCATATGAAGTCCGAAGATTGCCTCCGGTTTGGGATTTTCCAAAACCCCCTCCTTGATCATCAGTGGTGCGCCTCCTTCTTCACCTTCCGGAGCTCCCTCTTCAGCCGGCTGAAATATGAATTTTACCGTTCCCGGAATCTTATCACTCATTTTTGACAGGACCGTTGCAGTCCCCATGAGGATCGCCGTATGACAGTCATGTCCGCAGGCATGCATGACACCTTTCACCCTGGAGCTGAACGGCAGGCCGGTCTGTTCCTCTACGGGCAAGGCAGGCATAGGAGCCGGCGGCAATAAGCGTGTTGCAAAGCGTCGCAAATTCCAGACGGATGCGGTCCGTCTCCGGCGGATCGGTAAGACGTCCAAGCGTCTCTTTTAAAAATCCGAAATCTTCGATGTTGAAAAAAGACGCAACGGGAATCAGGTCTTTTTCCTCGTCAAGCGCCAGCGCTCCGGGCAGAAGCGGTTTGGCTTCGACTTTGAGCGCGGAAGGCTCAAGCGGCGCGTAAACGGCCAACGCTTCCTCGAAAGGGGGAAACCCGTATTCGGCCAGACGCGCGCTGCGCAGACGGTAGAGCTCTTCTTCGGTTTCCGCGGGCAAATAAGAAGAGAGATTGAAAAGAAGCGCCCAGTAAGCTTCGTCGTTTCCGCGGGCCAGAACGCGCAGAAAATTTTCCAGAAGTTGCGCTTCGACCGGATCGGCGGCCTTGATGTAAAAGGCGCCGTCAAGCGAAACATAGCCGGACGGCACGTCCCATTGCCCTTCTTCGTCCCGAAAGAGGACATGCGCCCGGCGCAGAAGAATCAGCGAAACCAGATCGCCCTGTTCGGAAAAAAGCCATTCGGCCAGTCTGGCCGCGTTTGCCCGGGCCAGACACTCAAGCCAGACAAGCGTTTTGGAGGCATCCAGGCTGTCGCGGCGCCATGTTTCCAAATCCAGAAGATATTGCCATTGCTCGCCGGACGCCGCCGCCAATACGGGCAGCGCGTCCTCCTTCCCGATCCGTTTGACAATCCGGAAGAAGTCGTCCGGCGGCAGGCTTCGGACAAACCCTTCCGGCCGGTCCATGTTCAGAATCGCGCGCAGCAGATCCCCGCCGGGAAGACGGATCAGCCCGCCGATGTCCGCCGTTGCGGATTGAAGAGAATGTGTCATAGTCCATGCTTGTTTCACGATGCCGGGCGCCGCGGCTGAAGCGCAGGACGCGGACGCCCGGCCGTTGCCGTTTAGTAGTCGTAATCTCCCATATCCGGCGGGGCGGCCGGCGCGGGAGTTTTCTTCTTCGGTTTTTCCGCAATCATCGCTTCCGTGGTCAGAAGCAGAGACGAAACGGACGCGGCGTTCTGGATGGCAAAGCGCGCGACCTTGGTCGGGTCGATAATGCCCGCGCCGACCATATCCACGTATTCGCCGGTATCCGCGTTAAAGCCCTGGCTGCCTTTGAGCTCCTTGACTTTTTCCACGACAATCGTGCCTTCATAGCCGGCGTTGACGGCAATCTGCCGCAAAGGCGCGGTCAGCGCCCGGCGCACAATGTCGAGCCCCTGCTTTTCTTCCTCCGGCAGATCGACTACGTCGAGCGCCTTGATCGACCGGATATAAGCCACGCCGCCGCCGGGAATCACGCCTTCTTCCACGGCCGCCTTCGTCGCGTTTAGCCCGTCTTCCACACGGGCCTTCTTTTCCTTCATTTCGACTTCAGTCGCCGAGCCGACTTTGATCACCGCGACGCCCCCTACGATCTTGGCCAGTCGCTCCTGAAGTTTTTCCCGGTCGTAGTCGGATTTCGTCTCCTCGATTTCCGCCCGGATCTGCTTCACCCGCGCGTCGATGTCGGAACGCCGTCCGGCGCCGTCCACAATCGTGGTGTTGTCCTTATCGATTTTCACCTTCCGGCAGGAGCCCAGATCCTTAAGCGTCGCGTTTTCCAGCTTGACGCCCATGTCTTCGGAAATGACCTGTCCTCCGGTGAGGATGGCGATATCCTGCAGGATCGCTTTACGCCGGTCGCCGAAGCCGGGCGCTTTGACGGCGGCGCATTTCAGCGTGCCGCGCACCTTGTTGACCACCAGGGTGGCCAGCGCTTCGCCTTCCACCTCTTCGGCGATGATCAAAAGCGACTTGCCGGACTTGGCGATCTGCTCCAGAAGCGGCACGAGGTCTTTCATGACGGAGATTTTCTTTTCGTGAATGAGGATGTACGGGTCCTCGAGCAGGACTTCCATCTTGTCGGCATCCGTCACGAAGTAAGGCGAAATGTAGCCGCGGTCAAACTGCATACCCTCGACGATTTCCAGCGTGGTCTCCATGCCTTTGGCTTCCTCGACGGTAATGACGCCGTCTTTGCCTACGCGTTCCATCGCTTCCGAAATCATGTCGCCCACGGTTTTGTCGTTGTTGGCCGAAACCGTGCCGATCTGGGCAATCTCATTTTTACCGGCGACTTTCTTCGACTGCTTTTTAAGCTCGCCGACCACGGTTTCCACGGCCTTGTCGATGCCGAGTTTCAGCATCATGGGGTTGGCTCCGGAAGCGGTGAGCTTTGCGCCTTCCCTGTAAATCGCCTGGGCCAGCACCGTGGCGGTGGTGGTCCCATCACCCGCCTTATCCGAGGTTTTGGACGCGACTTCCTTGACCATCTGCGCGCCCATGTTTTCAAACTTATCTTCCAGTTCGATTTCCTTGGCGACTGTCACGCCGTCCTTGGTGATCAGGGGCGTTCCCCATGTTTTCGAGATGACAACATTGCGTCCCTTCGGCCCCAGCGTGACTTTCACCGCGTTGGCCAGCGTATCCACGCCCAGCAGAACTTTCTGCCGGGCTTCGGTTGAATATTTGATTTCTTTTGCCGTCATGAAAAAAACCTCCTTACGATTCAAGTACCGCCAGAATATCGTCTTCCTTCATCATCATGATTTCCCGGTCATCGATTTTGATTTCCGTTCCGCCCCATTTGGTAAAGAGAACCTTATCGCCTTCCTTTACTTCCAGCGCGATCCGGTTGCCGTCCTTGTCGCGGCGGCCGGGTCCCACGGCCAGCACCTTTCCTTCCTGCGGCTTTTCCCTGGCCGTATCCGGAATGATAATGCCGCCGGGCGTTTTTTCTTCACTTTCCAGACGGGAAACAATGATCCGGTTATTAAGCGGTTTAATGTTCATTTTTTCCAACCTCCATAAAAATTAATAAATCCCGCCTGCCGGGCAGGCGTGAGAAACAATGTTTGAATAAGGGTCTGTGCTGAATGCTCAAGAAAAAAGGGAGTTTCCCGCAAGGGGAAACTCCTTGGTTTACTTATGATGTTTTAATGGCAACCTTTTTCCCGGCCCTTGTGCCTTCCTTCCAAGGGATCTCGATACTGAGAACGCCGTTTTTAAACTTTGCCTCCACTTTTTCCTGATTGATGCCTTCGGGAAGAGCGATGCTTCTGTAGAAGGAGCCGTAACTGGTTTCTTTGTGCCAGTAGCCATTCTCTTTTTCCTCCTTTTCTTCCTTCTTTTCACCCCGGATCGAAAGAGCATCCGGCGTGAGTGTCACATCAATATCCTTCTCATCGAGACCGGGCAGTTCGGCTTTGATATGAATATTTTTGTCGTCTTCCCAGACATCGACGCTGGGCTCAAAACCGAATTCCCGAACACGACCAAAAGGATCCAGGCCGAAATCCCTGAAGAAATCGCCAAAAAGCCGGTTCATTTCCCGTTGAATCGGCAAGAATGGATGCTCTTCAGCTCGGCTTAGGGCTTTATCGTTTTTTCGCCTTACGGCGGGCAACAGATTTTTAATCATATTCCTTCCTCCTTTCCAGCGAATTGTAATATATTAATATTATTAACTTATTTTTCTATTATACGCCAAAAATAATCATTAAAAAAAACTTGTCAAGGGGGGGGGTGCAGGACCGGCAAATTCCGCCTCTTTGCGGGCGTCGTGTTTGACGGAACGTACCGGGCAGGGATATAATGGTTTTTAAGGAGCAATAGCGCGTTGGGCGTTGTCATTTTAGAAACCCGATATGTGGAAAGGAGAGGTTTATGAAACAGAACAGACTTGTCGTTTTTGTGCTTGCGCTTGTGGCACTTACCGCCTGCGCGAATGCGGACATCAGAAACGACGCGATCCCGGCCGGTCAGAAAGCCTCGGACTTTACGCTGCCCGATCAGGACGGCAAAATGTGGACGCTGGCCGAAACGCTCAAAGACTATAAAGCCGTGGTGCTGGCCTTTTATCCCAAAGACGACACCGGCGCCTGAATTCGCCAGTTTGTTGAGTTTCAACAAAACATCGGAAAATACGAAGCCAGAAAAATAAAAATCCTGGGACTCTCGCGCGATTCGGCCGAATCGCACCGCAAGTTCATCACCAAGCACAAGCTGTACAACATGACGCTGCTCGTCGATGAAAAGGGCAAAATCGCCAAACGCTATGACGCGGACCACTGGATTCTCCCCCTGTCGAAGCGCGTTTACCTGGTCATCGACCGGAATCTGAACGTGCTTTACCGCAAAGACATGGGTTTTGACCTTCTCCCCGATCAGACGCAAACGCTGATCCGGGAAATCGACGCCAAAATTCCCTAGAAAAAGGGGTTGCGTTTATTGCTCTTTGAATTTATTAATTTCCCAAACAGAACAGCCGGACCATCGTTGTGCTGCCGTGGCCGCCGGATGCTGATCCGCGCCGGCCCCGGGAAATTCATCTTGCATGAGGGGGGACCATGAAAAATTTCAAATTTTACAATCCGACAAAAATCATCTTCGGCGAGGGAACGATCAAGGAAATCGCCGGAGAAATTCCCAGGGAGGCCAGGGTTCTGCTGACCTACGGCGGCGGAAGCATCAAACGCAACGGATTGATAAGAACTTCCTTTTTGTGTCGTGGAGTATATTTAGCCGTCTCTTGTAT
>CAYWRV010000025.1:0-17239 GCA_964460865.1 uncultured Smithella sp.
ATCATTTTCCCGTTTCGGTACCAGGCTCGACGATGCCACACGCAGAACGCTGGAGCGGGGATGGCGGGTGCGCGAAATCCTCAAACAGGGGCAGTTCCGGCCTCTGCGCGCCTCCGAACAGATCATCTCGCTTTTGTCGGTGACGGGCGGCACCCTGGATCTGGTTCCGACGGAAAAAATCCGCACGGCCGAGCAGAAGGTTATCGAAACGATCAATGAGCAGATGCCCGAGCTCTGCGAAAGAATCGACGGAGGCAAAACACTGAAGATGGAGGATCGCGACAGCGTCCTGGAAAAAATAAAACTGGCAATCGCGCCTTTTGAAGAAACCGAGGAAGCCGGTGCAAACAACTGAATCGCTGAAAAGAAGGATGAAAAGTGCGGGCGATCTGCTGTCCGTGGTGAAAACCATGAAGGCGCTGGCGGCGGTGAGTATCCGTCAGTACCAGCGGGCGGTGGATTCCCTGCGAGACTATAACCTGGCTGTCGAAATGGGCCTGCAGATCGTACTCAAGGAACGCATGGGGGCGCTGATGGAGAAAAAAACAGCCTCCATCAAACGGATGGGCATCATCATCTTCGGCTCCGACCAGGGCCTGTGCGGGCAGCTCAACGAGCAGATCGCATCTTACACGCTGGAGTATGTCAAAAACGCCGGCATTAAAAAGGAAGACCGACGCGTTCTCTGCGTCGGTGCGCGCGTAGCAGATTATGTTGAAGACGCAGGTCAAAATATCAATGAACTGCTCACCACGCCGGGCTCTACCGCCGGCATCACGCCGCTGGTGCAGGAAATCATCATGGTCGTTGACGAGTGGCACTTCAGACACAATGTTGACCACTTCTTTTTGTTTTACAATAAATACGAAAGCGGCGCGACCTACTATCCACATTTGGTGCAGATGCTGCCGGTTTCGAGGCAATGGTTGAAGGAAATTGCCAAAAAGAAATGGGAGTCCAAATCGTTGCCGATCTTCCGCATGGACGGAGACCAAATCTTTTCTTCGTTAATCCGGGAATATCTTTTTGTTTCTCTGTACCGTGCCTTTGCCGAGTCGCTGGCCAGCGAAAACGCCAGCCGCCTGGCCTCCATGCAAAATGCGGAAAAAAATATCGAAGAGCAACTGCAGGACCTGAACGTCCAGTATCACCGCACGCGGCAAATGACGATCACGGAAGAGCTTCTGGATATTGTTGCCGGTTTTGAGGCAATGCAGCAACAAACATCATAAACTATTCCGGAAAGGAGGACCGGCTATGTCAACAGGATCAGATAAAAGAATTTGCGTAATTTGCGCATGGCGGGAAAACTGCACCAAACGTTACCGCGTAAAAACAAACGCCCTGTTTGATGTGAACTGCCCGGACTTTACCCGGGATATCAAGCTCAAAGACAAGGATGTAGACAAACTGGTGGAAGACCAGGTGTATCGCTGGAAACAGGAGAAAAAGGAAAAGCCGGGACAGACCATCACTCTCTCCAGTCAGGCCGGAGCGGGCGGCGGCTGGGTAGCCAGGATTCTGGCGACCGAGCTGGAGATGAACATCGTCGGCAGTGAACTGATCCATAAGGTCGCCGAAAGCGCGCATATGAGCGAAAAGGTCATTGCGTCGCTTGATGAAAAAAGCATTTCGCTGTTTGATAGCCTGATAAGCTCCTTTTTCGAGTCACGCCACATCTGGCCCAATGAATATATCCGCCACCTGTCGCTGGTCATGCACACCAACGCCAAGCACGGCAATATCATCATTATCGGCCGCGGCGGCAGCTTCATCCTCAAAGACGAGGCTTTCCGAGTACGCATCATGGCACCTCTGGAGACAAGAGTGGAAAAAGTCATGCGTGACCGGCAGATGTCTCTGAAAGAAGCCAAGGAGCATCTCAAAAAATTCGACAGCGATCAGATCGCGTTTGTCCGTAAATATTTTAAAGAGGACATCAATGACCCGAAACACTACGACATAATGATCAACACGCAGCATATCGGAATTGAAAGCGCCGCTGAATCGGTCAAAAAAGCCTTCCTGGCATGGAAGGCACTTCGCAGTCAGATTCCGGCGTAAAAGCACCGAACGGAGCCTCAACTACTTTGTGGATCGGTCACAAGCATCCTCAGCTTTCGCGGCCGGCATATAAAAAGTCCCACTGTTAAGTGCGGATGCCTCTGTTCTCAAAGGGCGACTCGCGGCATAATGAGCCGGACAGACTTTTGACCGGTTGCCGGAAAAACATGCAGCATGTCTGATCATCTGCATGCAGGGGTGCAGCTCTGATAATGCCGGATTTGGAGGGGTACGTGTCTTTGATTGATTTGACGGATGGGTTGTAACCACGATGATTGCGGTGGTTCAAGATGCCGGTGCTTCGGTCTTTCCTTGAAATCCCTCTGGAGTTGCGGCCAGATACAGCATAAACGACGTGCCCACCCCCACGACTGATTCCACACTGATCAGGCCATTGTGGTATTTAATGATCGAGTCGCAGATGGCGAGCCCCAGGCCGATGCCGCCCCGCTCTTTTTTTTCTTTGGTCGTAAAATAAGGATCAAATATTTTAGAGAGATTTTCACGGGGGATGCCCACTCCGTGATCACGGATGATAATACGGACATAATTGCCTTTTCCCAGCGTCCGGATGTTGGTTCCCGTGGTTGTGTTTTCCGCGATCACTTCCACAACTCCGTCATCGGGCATAGCCTCTTTGGCATTGGTCAGTATATTTTCAATGACCTGTCGGATCTGGCCTGCATCCACTTCCACAGGCCACAAGTCCGGCGCGATCATCGTCTGGTAGCTGATATTCGAACCGGACAGAGTCTTTTTAACTGTTTCTTCGATAAGCCCGCCCAGACGCTCCATCTTTTTTACCGGATAACCTCCCTGAGAAAACATAATCAACCGGTGCGCCAGTTCCTTGGCCTGGAGACCTGCCTTCTCGGCCGTCGCCAGACCATTTTCCAGGATCTTATCTTCGTCATTGGCAGAAATCTTCGCCAGGAAGACATTGCGTAAAATGGCGGTCAGCAGGCTGTCAAAGTCTTTGGCCACACCGTCGGCGAAAGTACCCAGGGATTCATTTTTGGTCCTTTGCAGCAGCTCCTCCTGGGCCAGCTTCTGCTCGGTGATATCCTGCAGGGTCTGGATCGCGCCAAACATATTGCCGCGCGAGTCTCGAATGCCTGAGGCCGTGATGCGAAACCATTTTCCTCTTTCCCCCATATCCGGGAAAAATTGCGTTACCTCATAGGCGTCATCAAGCACAGAGGATCTTTCCACCTTACCCTCATAAAGAGAAGGCGCATTGGAGATCTTGCCACTTAAAATAAGGTCCGCTAGGCAAGAACGGGGAGACTTGTAAAAAGCGCGCCACTGTTGATCCGTGTTAATGACCTCTTTTGCCCGGATGCCGCTGACACCATCCATGGCTTTATTCCAGTAGATGATTTTGCGGTTTTTGGAGATGACAAAAGTCGGTATGGGAGAGCTCTGAATAATGTTGCGCAGAATCAGCTCATCGTTGTGTCCCCTCCACAGCGAGTATGTGAAGCTGATGATGGCGGTAATCATCGCCATTATCAGAAGCAGTAAAATCAGTAATTCACCTTGCATTTGAGCCTCTCGCTCGGAGTGTTCACCTGATTTTTTTTCATAACAATGTTAGTCGAAAATTGCAAGATTGATTGGAGGATTGGAAGATTAGAGGATTAGAGGGTTGGAGGGTATGACGAATCTAAAAAAATACCGGATGACGGTGATTTGTAAAATCGGAAAAGCAATCGCCCGGATAAGGCGGTTACGGAAAGTCTCTTTTATCCATTTAAATCGGTTTGGCCATCGATCTGTTTTACCACAGGCACTGTGATACAGGGCGTGATACGCCCCTTTCATCCGGGCGTTTCATCCGCCATCATCTTCATTCACATTCGGGATATAAAAAGCCGGATGAGTTTGAGGTGATTCCATATTGCAAAAAACGACCATACAAGAGGTCCGCTTTTAGTGACCGCCGCGCGATGTATCTTTGCAGGCTGGCTTTTTACAACCTGAGTTCCCGGAAAAATGTAACGATGAAACGCTGGTAACTCCCCAATAAGAAAGAATTATGTACGATTTTTCTTGCATTAATCCTCGTTACTATATATATTATTGTAACGAGGAAGGGAGGAGTCGCACATGGCAGCTATCGTGTATCAGACCAATAGAAAAACCGGCGTCACCTATGCATACGAGTCTATCTCTCACTGGGACAAGGATAAGCAGCAGTCCCGGGCGAAGCGAGTATGCATCGGGCGGGTTGACCCCGAGACTCGGAAGATTGTTCCCACCCGAAAGAGGATGCAACCGGCGGCCAGGGAGAAGCGAACACGAGGACCTGTGCCGACCACGTGGGCAACCCGCTCCTTTTACGGGGCCATCTATCTTCTTGACCGGATCGGGGAGAGTACCGGGGTGAGGCAGGATCTGAAGACATGTTTTCCTGATAGTTATCGCCAGCTCCTCTCCATTGCCTATTACCTGATTCTGGAGGACAAGAACCCCCTGAGCCGTTTCTCCCGCTGGGCCGCACTCCATCGACATCCCCACGGTGAGAGTATCTCATCCCAAAGAAGCAGCGAACTATTCGCATCCATCACTGAGGAAGCCAGGCAGCGATTTTTCCGCCTTCAGGGGAAGCGCCGGGTGGACAAAGAATATCTGGCCTATGACAGCACGTCCATCTCCAGTTATTCGAAATGTCTCAGGCAGGTTCGCTATGGCAAAAACAAAGATCATGAGCATCTGGCGCAGATCAATCTCACCTTGCTCTTCGGGCAAGAATCACGCGTGCCCTTTTATTACCGGAAACTGGCAGGAAACATTCCCGACGTGAAGACACTGAGGAAGTTGTTGGCCGACATGAACACGCTGGGCTACGAGAAGATCAAGGTGGTTTTGGACCGAGGCTTCTTCAGTGCAGGCAACATCAACGAATTGTACCGGCACCACATAAAGTTTCTGATTGCCGCCAAGCTTTCCCTGAAGTTCGTGAAGACGCACCTGGAGACCATTCGAGACACGATGCATAGTTGGACCCACTATAATCATGCCTACCAGCTCTATATGTGTTCCCTGCCGATTACGTGGGACTATGTTCAGGACCGTCCCTACAAAAAGGATACCATCAAGGCGGATCGCCGGATGTATCTCCATCTGTACTACTCCTCGGAGCGGGCACTGGAGGATGAGAAGGCTTTCAACAGCCGTATGGTCGATTGGCAGGAAGAATTGGAGAGCGATCAGCGTCACCCGGATCACGAGAAATACTATGCCAAGTATTTTGAGGTAAAAAGCACACCGGTTCGTGGAATAAAGATTATAGCCAAAGAAGATGCCTTGGCGGCGGCGAAACGCAATTACGGTTATTTTGCCCTTCTAAGCAACGAAATAAAGGATTCAGTGGAGGCGCTTGAGGTCTACCGCAACAAGGATCTGGTGGAAAAGGCCTTTGATAACTTGAAAGAACGGCTGAATCTGCGTCGGGTGGCTGTCTCGTCGGAACAGAGCCTTGATGGGAAGCTCTTCGTTCAGTTCATAGCGCTGATCTTTCTCGCCCATATCACAAAAAAGATGCAAGAGAACAACCTGTTCAAAGATCATACCTTGCAGGAGGTCATTGATGAACTCGATGTCATTGAATGCTTTGAAGTGCCGGGACAGCGACTACAGGCCGGCGAAATAACGAAACGACAGATCGACCTATACACCAGACTGGGCATCAACCCGCCTGCCTCGTTACAATAACGCGGGAATTTAGGTTATAAGCTGATTTTGCCGGTTGGTGTAAACGAAAAAAATGAAACCTGGAAGGGAAAAGAACAACTGACATAAGCCTCCAACGCAGACCATAAATTGAAAAACCGGCCTTCCCTGATACACTGCCAGCGCCGGACTCACGATGAAATATGTAATGCATTCAGGCCCTTGCCTCTGGGTTTCCGGACCCGCGCATGACGTTTTTTCACTGTCGGAATGGCTTACATAAAATATTTGTATTACAATCCAAGGGTTATGTATTATTTCGGTAATTCTTGTCAATTTCGGCGTTTCTTGCGTCGGAATACTTTACAACAGCAATATTTAAGTGTGCTGATAAAATTCTAAAATAAAAAAAGTTCATCTTTATATGACTGTAAATACATATATTTATCTGACGTTCACAAGTTATCGATCTTTCTGGTACGTGACGTGCTATACATACAGCAAATAGAAATACGGAGGTTTGCAAATGAAAAAAGTTATTTTAAGTCTGGCGGCGGTTGTTATGGGGCTTTTCCTGATCGCACCTGCGGCGAGCGCCTACACTATTGAGGCTGGCGACTATGTCATCATCTCTCAGGGAGTGGGAGGCGCAAACAACGGAGGTTCTTTCAACATCGACAAAATTGGTGATGATGAAGGCATTTTGTTCAGCACATTTTGTCTGGAAAGAAATGAGTATTTCTCACCGGGAGAAACCCTTCTGGTCGGGTCGGTTTCGAATGCAGCGGTTCAGGGAGGTTTAAGCGGCGGCAACCCGGATCCGATCAGTTCAGCCACTGCTTTTCTGTTCTATCAGTGGGCAACCGACCAGATCGCTCATACCACCGCCAATGCAAATGCCCTCCAGCTGGCTATCTGGCATCTGGAAGGTGAATTGGAAAAAACGCCCGGTTTCGACACTCTGACCCTTACGAATGATGCCCGCGGCTTCATCGCTTCCGCAGCCAATGCCAACGGGGATTACGGTGTAGAAGTGATGAATTTCATGAGAAAAGATGCCCGCGGCAATTACACGGTTCATGCACAGTCTCAACTGATTTATAATCCGACCTCCGTGCCCGAGCCGGCCACATTACTGCTGTTCGGCGTGGGACTCCTGGGGCTTGCCGGTATCCGCAAAAAAATGAAATAACCAAAGCCTGTTTATATATTGAAAAAGGCAGAGTCACCGGCTCTGCCTTTTTTGTTTTCCGGGCCGGCGCGAGTAAGGAGATGAAGCGGTAAGAAGGGGAAGGGTAATGCTTATACCCGCGGGCTCCCGGCCGCCACTTTCCATGTAGTCAATCCCTGGATTTTCTCCCCAATCATTTCTTATGCACTTTCCGTCCATAACCCGTCTCCTGTAACCGTCACTGTGTGGTCTTCCTCGCTTACGATCGGTCATTTAATTGGGCAACCGCAATGAGTCCGGACTCAATGGTTACGGCTTTTGAATTTCAAACCTCCATTTTTGCCTTGACTGTCCGGATATCTTGGTTCTAATGCTCTCATATGAAAAAGTCGGCAAATTCCCCTAAAAAAAGAGTGATGGTGGCGATGAGCGGAGGAGTGGATTCATCCGTCGCGGCTCTCATGCTGATTGAGGCGGGCTTTGATGTCACAGGCGCCACCATGTCTTTGGGTATCCATCGACAGGGTGCATCACCGGGTCGATTCGCCGACGAGGCGATCGAAGATGCAAAGCATGTGTGCACTCGGCTTGGCATCCCCCACCTGCTTTTTGAATGCTCCTCGCTCATGGAAAAAAAGGTAATTGCAAAGTTCATTGCCGACTATATGCTTGGCAGGACACCGAATCCCTGTGTCGTCTGCAACCGTCACCTCAAATTCGGCGAACTCATTTTGCGGGCGCGCCAACTCAATTTCGACCATCTGGCCACCGGACACTATGCGCGTATTGTACCGGGCCCGGGCGGAGGACCAAAACTTCTGCGTGCCTCAGACAAACTTAAAGACCAGAGTTATTTCCTCTACGGAATTAAAAAAGAGGATCTGGGCTATATTCATTTTCCGCTGGGTGAGATGACCAAAGAGCAGGTGCGTCAAATGGCCGGAAAGGCCGGTCTGCCCGTGGCCAAACGAAGCGAAAGCCAGGACATCTGTTTTGTGCCCGATGGTGACTATCGCAAAGTCTTCCTGCAGCGCGGGATCAACCTGCCGGAAGGGGATATTGTAGATCAAAACGGCAGAGTCATTGGCCGCCATCGCGGTATCGCCAATTACACCATCGGCCAGCGCGGCGGATTGGGTATAAGTTCGCCCCGGCCGTTATATGTTTTGTCACTCGATGCCCGGTCAAACACGATTATCGTGGGAGGAAAGGAAGATCTTTTTGCCAGGGGACTCATCGCCTCCGGCCTGAATCTGCTGGCAGACGCCTGGCCTGATGTGGCGGAGGCGAAAATCCGCTATCGCAAAAAACCTGCACACTGCAAACTCTCTTTCGACGGGAAGATATTGACGGTGGTTTTTAACGAGCCCCTGGAAGCGATCACCCCCGGCCAGTCGGTTGTTTTCTACGAAGGCGATCAAGTGCTGGGCGGAGGCGTGATCGAAAGAGCCATCCGCGATTGAAGAGCTGATGCTTGAAAAAGATATTATGAGTGCTGAAAGCAGCCGCTGGCTGCACGGCGGTCCGCCGACAGGTAACAATCCACCTGATACCGCCCCAGGTTTTCCTTGCGTGGAACTTATAAAAAGCCCGGCTAAAGGTGGCTAAAAACAAATGCGCGAAAGTGCGGGGAAAACTATCGTGTGAGTTTAGAGATTGAAAAATCTTTTCATCAGTTCCCGGACATGGATCTTCTCTTCCGAGTCTCCCTCCAGTTTCTCGACGATGAGCGGCAGCCATTTATCCCAGTTGGCCGCATCGAAATGCATGCCGATTTCGGTGTAGAGCTCCTCGGAAGCTTCGGCATGGCCCAAAAGCCCCCACAGGACTTCAAGCCTTACTTCGTAGTCACAGGGCTTATCCCACAGATTGCGGAAGTATGCCCCCACATCCTCGTCGCCAGTGAAGCTCTGCAGCAGTTTCAGCGCGAAACGCCTCAAAGGAAGATCATGCAGGCGTGATGAAGCAATCTCCATCAGCAGGGCTTTATCTTGAATGGAGACTTCCTGCCGGCAGTAGCCAAACAGAGGATATGTGTTCAAAAGCTGCTGCACGGCCGCTTCCGGGGGAGTGCCGCTTCTTAAGTCCTGGAGCGCTTTTTGCGCCACGTAACGGTATATGATTTCCTGACGTCCCTGCTGCTGATAGTTATCCATGCCGGCCTTGTTTTAAAATAGTTCATGTCGCCCGGGGCGGGCGTCCGGTAATAAAGCTATGATAGTTCTGAAACTCCTCCACAATTATCGCCGAAAGCGCTTCCCGCCGCTTGGCGTTGGCCAGTTTGACAAACTGCCATTCCTGGGCGGAAAGGGTCATGCCATAACTGAGACCGATTTGCAGTGACGCGCACAGGGCATCAGCCGCCTTGACGATGATTGTCTTCTTTTTCAGATCGGCGGATTCCCCGCTTGCCAGAACATCCGTTTCATGGTGATTGGCAATGGCAAAAACCATGTCGTCAGGAAGGTTCCATTGCTCGGCGACATATTTACCCATATCACCGTGGTCAAATCCCAAAATTGTGTTCTCCGCCTCCACAAAAGGGATTCCTTCCTGCTGAACCAGGCGGATCACCTCGGCATATTCCTTTTTCCGCGACAAATTAATGACCACTTTGCCTATGTCATGCAACAGTCCGTAAATAAAGGCCTCGCCGGAGGGGATCAGCCCCAGATCCCTGGCGATAAGTCCCGAGGCGACAGACACCGCCAACGAGTGCTCCCACAAGGCAACGTCTGTTTTATTTGACGAGCGGCGCAAGTCGCGAAGCGAAATGGCAAAGACCAGCGCCTGCACGGTGGTAAAACCGATACGGGTTATCGCATCGGAAATGTCTGAAACTGTATTGCTGGCCCGGTAATAGACCGAATTGGCCACTTTGAGCAGACGGGAAGAAAAGGCCTGATCCATGGAAATAACTTTTTTCAAGTCTTCAAGCGAAGAATTTCCATTGGCGATGATGTGCAAAACACGGGTTGCAACCACCGGCAGAGAGGGAACATCCGGCACCTGGCCCGTAAAATTTATGGGATTATCCTTTTTCACGCCTCATCCATCGTTTTGTTGCGATCTTTAAGAGATTTCACCGGCATCCTCCCCGGTTTTCCCGAAACGGCCGCCGATGAATGAATATTTTATCTCATACTTCCCCGGATTCTTCAACATATGATTTTTTGTAAACGCCCGGATAAAATCATCTTGACAAATGCAATAAAAAATGTGAACGGCAATTCAGTTTTTGAACATTCATTCAAAATTGAATGGCGGGCATGAAAAGAACAAAACGAAAAGAACGGGAATTCACGATGCGGCGGGAGACCATCCTCGCCGAGGCGGAAAAGATCTTTTCCGTCAAAGGTTATCATAATGTAACCATGGCGGAAATTGCCACCGCCGCCGGATTTTCCACCGGGGCATTGTATCTCTACTTTGAAAGTAAAGAGGCACTCTACACCGATCTAATCATCGAAAGGCTGACTCTTATGTATTCGTCTGTCCTCCGGGAGGTAGCCGCAGCGAAGAACATTTTTGAAAAGCTCGACGCCTACATCCTGGCTCACCTGACATTCGTGGAGGAGAACACGGATTTCTGCCGGATCTTTCTGAGAGGCGAAAACGAACTGTCGCCTCTGACCATGGACACTCTGCGTGAGCGGCTCAAGGAAGACTATCTTGAAAGTCTGGCCTATATGGAAGATATCGTGAAAGCGGGGATAAAAAAACGCATATTGAGAAATCTCCCGCCCCGGGATATAGCGACCACCTTGTCTCATCTGGTGCGCGCCTCTGCCGTGGACTGGCTGATGATGAATGCCAATGAACCGCTCATGCCGAAAAAAGACATGATTCTGGATATTTTCTTAAATGGAGTTAAAAAACATGAAGTTTAAATTTATTATGAGGCAGGGCGTCGCAACTGCTCCTGTCGTGTTCTTTCGGTCGTCCACGCGGGCAGGAGCTCCTCTGAGTGCCGAGCGGGAAGCTGCCGCCGGAATGCCGGGTTACCGGAAAATCGAGATAACAGAAAGGGTTGCAAAATGAAAAAGTCGTATTTTATCCTTCTGATCACTTTTTGTGTCGCCTTCCTTGCCCCCTGCCGGGGAATGGCCGATGAATACACGCTTCGGGACCTGTACCGGCAGGCTCTCATCAATTCTGAAAAAATAAAATACGCCGAGGAGAACCTCTACATCGCACAGATGACAAAGAACAAGGCCTGGGCGGTTCTGATGCCCAGATTGACCGCCTACGGCGCATACAATCATTTTTCTGAAGAAAAGTATAAAACGACCGTCACCCCCCTGCCTCCGCCTTTACCGACCCTGACCGGCAACGTCCTTGTTCAACCTTCATCATCAGGCAACTGGGGCGTGCGCGCCGATCAGTCCTTCTCACTTTCCGCCCGAGAGCTCGACGCCTTGAAAATTGCCGGCCAGGGTATCACGAAAAGCCAATACGATCTCGATTCCGCCAAAACTGATTTTATCCTTGCGGTGGCCTCTTCGTATTACAACGTGCTGCGTGCGCAAAAGGCGCTGGACATCGCCCGGGCCAACCTGGAGCGTCTGGCACAATATCGTCATTTTGTGGATAAAAAAGTCAAGGTGGGCGAGCTCACCAGAACCGCCCTGCTGCGGGCCGACGGCGAACTCTCCGGGGCCAGGGCCGATTTTCTGCGGGCGGAAAACGCCCTTAAGCTGTCGCGGGCCGCCCTGGTGCGCATCACCGGCGTTCCCGAGCCTCTTGAACTAAAAGAAGAAGACGCACTCCCCGCTTATGCCGATGACCTGGACAAAATGCGTACCGAGGCGTTCGATGCCCGGGCTGATTTAAAAAGTTTCGAGATGCAAACACAAATGGCGTCTCAACAGGTAAAGTATGCGCGCGGCGCGTTTTGGCCGCAGGTGGGTCTGTTTGCCGTCTATAGCGGGCTTGACCAGAGCCCGGAGACTGCGACTTTGAACAAAGAGAGTCTCTTTGCCGGTGTGAGCCTGACTTTCCCTTTTTTTGAGGGAGGGCTGAGAATTGCCGAATACAGAGAAACTCAGGCCAGGGAGCGTCAGGCCCGCCTGGCCTATGATGATCTGAAAAAGAATATCGACATTGAACTGCGCGCCGATTATCTGGAGCTGGAAACACAAAAAGGCACGCTGAAATTTCTGGAGGACCAGCTTGTGTTCGCCCGTGACAACTACAACGCCGTGCTGCGCCAGTATGAACACGGCCTGGCCACCAGCCTGGACGTTATGGACGCCAACACCCTGCTTTTATCGTCGGAGCGCAACGTGGCGGACGCCATCTACGGCTGCAGGCTGGCCTATCTGAAAGTCAGGAAATCAAGCGGGACACTGCTGAAATTCATCGGAGAAGAAAATTGACAAGCGCTTATCGTCATCATACGGGGAGGTTAAAGAACTTATGAGGTCTCAACTAAACACGGTGCCTGTGCGCCGCCATTCACTGCAAACAATGGCGGCAGCGTTCGTGACAATCCTTCTGGCTGCGGCTTTAGTTTGCGCGGCGGGTTGCGCCAAAAAAGAGCAGCAACAGGAAGAGCGTCTGGTAAATGTCCATGTGTGGGAGGCAAAAATCAGAGAAGTTCATCCCCATCTGGAATCAACCGGCACTCTCCGGGCGGACGAAGAGGTGCTCGTGAGCGCGGAAGTTGACGGGATCATCAAAAGCATCCTCGTTGAGGAAGGTTCTGTGGTGAAAGAAGGCCAGCTTCTGGCCCGGATCAATGAGACGGACTACAATCTGGATCTGGTACGCACGGAAGCCGCCCTGCGCCAGGCCGAAGCCTCTCTGGACAATGCGCGGGCCGAATACGGGCGCAAGGAAGCTCTCTTCAGAGACGAGCTGATCACACGCCAGCTATTTGACGATGTCTCCACCCGGGCCTCTCTTGCCGAAGCGGAACTCGAAAGGGTGAAGGCTACACTGGCCATCGCCCGGGAAAGGCTGGCGCGGACGAAAATTTATTCGCCGCTTAACGGGGCGGTCAAAGAAAAGAGGCTTTCCGCCGGTGATTTTGTCCGCAACGGCATGCCGATTTTTCAGGTAATCAAGACAAATCCGCTGAAACTGAGTTTCACTGTGGCGGAAAAGGACGTCGGCAAACTTAAAAAAGGCCAGGAGATTTCTTTTACCGTTGATGCTTTCCCCGACAGAACCTTTACCGGTCAGGTCAGCCTGCTTTTCCCCAACGTAGAGGAGCGCACCAGAACGCTTCAGGCCGAGGCGCTGGTGCCCAATGCCGAACGTCTGCTCAAGCCCGGTTACTTTGCCCGCGTCAGGATATTTACCGAAGCCCCGCGCGAGGCGGTGGTCGTGCCTGTGACCTCGCTCATTTACGACAACGCCACCATCCGTGTTTTTGTTGTTTCTCAGGGCAAGGCCGAGGCGCGTGTTATCAAAATCGGCAACAAGTACGGCGATGTAATCGAGATCATCGAAGGTGTTACGGAAAATGAACAGGTGGTCGTGGCCGGGCAAAACAACCTGTCGGAAGGAGTAAAAGTTAATGTGGCTCGCTAAAACCTCCGTCAAGCGGCCTGTTTTCGCCACCATGGTCATCATGGCTCTGGTAGTGCTGGGCATTGTCAGCTATCCGCTCATCGGAGTCGATCTTTTTCCCAAAATCGATTTCCCCATCGTCACGATTACGACAACCCTCAAAGGGGCAAGTCCCGACGTGATGGACGTCGATGTCACTGAGCGCATTGAGGGAGCGGTTAACACGATCAACGGCGTCAAGAGCATTACCTCGACAAGCTACGAGAGTTTTGCCCGGACAACTATCGAATTTGTTCTCGAGCGCAACATTAATGAAGCGGTCCAGGACGTACGCGAAAAAGTATCCGAAATCCGCTCGAAGCTGCCCGCCGATATTGACGAGCCGCGGATCGCCAAGGTGGATCCTGACGCCTCGCCGATCCTGTTTTTAAATCTTTCCGGCAATCGCTCGGTGCGCGACCTGTCCACCTACGCAGACGAAATACTCAAGGAGCAGCTGCAGCGCATCAACGGCGTCGGTGACGTTATTTTTTACGGACTGAGGCTTCGTCAGGTGCGCATCTGGCTGGATGCGGCCAAAATGCAGGCGTATCAGGTATCGCCGGGTGATGTGGTTGTGGCTCTCCAGCGCGAAAACATCGAGCTGCCGGGCGGCCGGATTGAAACGAAAACAAAGGAATACACCGTCCGCATCAAAGGCGAATTCGCCAGAATTACGGATTTCAACGACCTGATCATCAGCTATTACAAGGAAGCGCCGGTGCGCATCCGCGACATCGGCCGGGCTGAAGACGGCATGGAAGAAAAAAGGAGCCTCGCCCGCTTCAACCAAGTTCCGGCAGTCGGCATGGCCATTCAAAAACAGTCCGGCACGAACACGGTGGAAGTCGCCAACAGTGTGAAAGCCGAAGTTGCAAAGATCAACAAAACACTGCCGCCCGGAATGCAGATCAATATTGCCGGAGACCAGTCTCTGTTTATCGTGCGCTCCATCAACGAGGTCCAGTTCCATCTCATCATCGGCAGTATCTTTGCCATTTTAGCGGTTTTCATTTTTTTGAAAAACGCGCGCACTACGCTGATCAGCGCTGTGGCCCTGCCCGTTTCGGTCATTTCCACCTTTGCGCTCATCAATGCCTTTGATTTTACCTTCAACAACATGACGATGCTCGCCCTTTCTCTTTCGGTGGGGCTGCTCATCGACGACGCGATTATTGTCATCGAAAACATATTCCGCCACGTGGAGGGGGGCATGTCGCCGCGTGAGGCGGCTGTTTTCGCCACCTCGGAAATCGGCCTGGCCGTGATGGCCACAACATTTGCCATTGTGGCCATCTTCCTGCCCGTGGCCTTCATGAAAGGTATTATCGGAAGATTTTTCCTGCAGTTCGCCCTGACGATTGTTTTTGCCATACTTGTATCTTTGCTCGTTTCCTTCACGCTGACACCGATGATGGCGTCAATTTTTCTCAAACCCGGCCTGAAGTCAATACCCAACCCCCTGGCCGGTACGCAGGCGCTACAGGCGCCGAAAAAGAAAAAGATATGGCAAAAAACGAGCGACGCTCTGGAGCATCAGTATAAAAGGCTTGAAGAATTTTACCGGCGGGTTCTGGAATTCACTTTAGGCTACCGCAAGACAGTTCTTTTTTCCGCTTTCGTGATCTTTGTCCTGAGCCTGGCTCTGACCACTTTTATCGGGAAGGAATTCAACCCTCCGGAAGACCAGAGCGTCTTTATGGTGCGCATGGAGGCGCCGATCGATTACTCTGTCGAACAAGTCGAAAAATATTTAGGCAACACCGAACAAATGATGCAGGATTTGCCGGGCGTCAAATCCGTCTATTATGTCCAGGGATACGGAGGCTACGCCAACCGGGCGCTGATCATGATCAACCTTGTACCTAAATCTCAGCGTAAACACACACAAGAAGAGCTCAAAAAAATGGCGCGAACAAAATTACGGACCATCCCGGGGCTGAAAGTTTCGGCGGAAGACATTTCCGCCGTAGGCGGTGGAATACGCAATGTGCCGATTCAGTATAGCATACGCGGACAGGATCTCGCGGCTGTACAAAAATACGCAAAACAGATTTCCGATGAATTTGCCAAACTGCCGGGCATCACGGACGTGGATACTTCCCTTGAGGCGGGCAAGCCTGAATTCAAGGTTTATATCGACCGCGACCGGGCGGCTAATCTGGGCGTCGATGTGGCCTCGGTGGCCGAAGCCGTCAACCTGCTGGTCAGCGGCGAGCTCGATATCGCCAGATACAAGGATGAACTCAAAGGCAAGCGCTACGACATACGCGTGAGACTCAATCCCGCAGACCGCGACAGCATCGACGGTTTGCAGCGCATTACCGTGCGCGCCCGCGACGGAAAACTCGTGGAGCTGGCCAACATAGTGCAGGTGGAGGAGGGCGTAGGCCCCAGCGTGATCAACCGCACCGACCGGCAAAGGGCCGTAACCATCTTTGCCTCCCTGGAAGGCAAGCCGCTGGGCCAGGCCACGGCGGAACTCGATGCCATCTCGGACAGGATTTTGCCGCCCGATTACGTGCCCAAGCATCTGGGCGTGGCCGACATCATGGAAGAATCCTTCATCTATCTGATGTTCGCGCTGGTGCTGGGAATCATTATGGCCTACATGATTCTGGCTTCGCAGTTTGAAAGCTTCATCCATCCCGTGACCGTGCTGCTATCCATGCCTCTTTCGTTTATCGGGGCTTTCGGCGCCCTGTTTTTAACGGGAAAGACTCTCAATATTTTCAGTTTCATCGGACTTATCCTGCTGATGGGGCTGGTGAAGAAAAACGCCATCCTGCTGGTCGATTACACCAACGTTTTAAGAGGCAGGGGAATGCCCCGCCGTGAGGCGATCCTGCAGGCAGGCCCCGTGCGGATGCGCCCGATCCTCATGACGACCTTTGCCATGATTTTCGGCATGCTGCCCATTGCCCTGGGCGTGGGCGAGGGGGCGGAGGCGCGTGCGCCCATGGGAATTGCGGTGATCGGCGGCCTTTTCACCTCGCTGGTGCTGACGCTTGTTGTCGTGCCGTCCGCCTATGATATTTTTGACGACTGGCAGGAAAAATTCAAAAACAGAAAAAAGAAAAAAGCGCTGCCGGCCGAACCATAATATGCCGGTACGCCGGGGAGGAACGCCTATGAAGATGCTGTATATCATTTATGCCTCGGCCAGTGATGAAAGCGTCACGGCCGCCTTCAAGGAAGCGGGTTATACATCCTACACCAAAGGTCACGGCATGACGGGGGAAGGAGAAGAAAGCGAACCGAAACTCGGCACTCACTACTGGCCGGGCACCAACAACGTCATGCTGATGGCCGTGCCTGACGAGGAAGTTCCACGCATTCTCGAGCTTGTGAGAACCCTGAAAGTACAGCAGCCGCGCGCCGGCCTGCGCGCCTTTACCGTCCCCCTGGAAGAATGCGTCTGATCACGTCCT
Source organism: uncultured Smithella sp. (assembly GCA_964460865.1). Lineage (GTDB taxonomy): Bacteria > Desulfobacterota > Syntrophia > Syntrophales > Smithellaceae > UBA8904. The sequence goes on from CAYWRV010000025.1 coordinate 16,897, forward strand.
GCCCTCCGGCAGGCAAAGGGAAAAAGGCGAGAGGCGAGAGGCGAGAGGCGAGAGGCAAGAACCAGGAAGCAAGAGGCCAATCGGTGACAGGAAAGATGTGCTCAGCAGATACTTTACCTGTTTTCAGGAATCTGTGGCGATCCATTTTTCTGTTTATAATATATACAAAAACAGCCACGTCGTATGCTTTGTATACACACATCCCCAATGAATATCGTAACTATGATCGTGAGTACTGCCCATTGCCTTGTGAGAAGCTCTTCAGGGGAAGAATCTGAAGAAACGGTTTTTCTTCTTCAAACATCTCCTGGACCTGCCGTTTCATCCGGCCGTGAATCCGCAC
>CAYWRV010000026.1:0-17012 GCA_964460865.1 uncultured Smithella sp.
CGAAATGGAAGAGTGGATGCCGCCCCGCTCTTTAAAAAAATCGTGTATCAGGTCGAGCAGATGTGCTCCGAACTCCATGAATCTGTCCGACGAGTCGGGCATGATGAAGAGTTTTCTCATGTATTCGGGAGTGCTCTCGATTTTCTTTTGCAGATGTTTCGCGTCGAGTTTGAGTGAATCCATTTTCAGAAGATAACCTCTTCGGGCTGATATCTCGCTTCTCATACCACAATAAGGCCGTGAGGAAAAAGAAGAATATTGAAAAAATAAATGAAAAAGCCGATAATCGGCGCGCCCCGGCGCGCCTGTATGGCCTTTTGCCAGTGTTTCCCGGTGTCGTAAAAATAATGACTCCAGGCGTTTTCGCTACATCTAAAGGTTTAAGAATGCAAAATATTATCCAAAAAGTTCATGTACATATGCCATATCACCTGCTGGATAGGTATCTGTCGATGATCCTTGAGCACAGACTGAATCCGGAGCTGTATTTCAATCACCACACCCTTTCAGCGATTGATAAAGACGAATGCCGCCGCATGGCAGCAATCTTTAAGGACGCGGGGCTGAAGGTTACATTTCACGGGCCGTTTGTTGATCTGCGGCCCGGTGCGCTCGATGACCGGATCCGTAAAACGAGTATGGAGCGTATCAGCCAGGCATTCGACCTTGCTCAATATTTTCAGCCGCTTAAAATAGTCTGCCATCCCTCCTATGATGATCGCTACTATGTCAATTGCGATGATTTGTGGCTGGAAAACAGCGTCCGTTTCTGGAGCGAACTAAAGCGGGTCGCCAAAGATGCAGGCACGGTCGTTGCGCTGGAAAACGTCTATGAGAAAGAGCCGGATATATTAAGGAAGCTCATGGAAATCCTGGCCGATGATCACCTGTGCTTTTGCTTCGACACGGGGCACTACAATGTTTTTTCCAATGCACCCCTTACGACATGGATCGAGCAGATGGGCCCGTACATCGGCCATCTGCATCTGCACGATAATTTCGGCGAATTTGACGAGCACCTGCCGATCGGCACAGCCACCTTCCCGTTTCAGGAATTATTCACGAGCCTCGGTGAGCTGAAGGCAAGGCCGACAATTACGCTGGAGGCGCACCGTCAGGATCATCTCTGGCAGTCGCTTGATAATCTGCAAAAAATGGCGCTTCTTGAACTGCTCAATCGAGACCTGTAGGGCGGGGGACGAAAGTGCTCAGATATCTTGTCAAAAGAATTATTTTCATGGTCCCGCTTCTTTTAGGGATTACCGTCATCTGCTTTTTTGTGATGCATCTGGCGCCGGGGAAACCCACCGATTTGCAGACCCAGATGAATCCCAAGGCCTCGGCGGAGATGAAAGAGAGGCTGATGAAACTCTACGAGCTCGACAAGCCGATCCATCTCCAGTACTGGTCGTGGTTGAAAAAACTGGGTCGGGGTGATCTCGGGACGTCGTTTTCCTCTGATCACCGTCCCGTCAGGGATAAAATTCTGGAGCGTCTTCCCATTACGATCACCATCAATGTTTTGTCTTTACTCATCATAATCGTAATAGCCGTGCCCATCGGCGTTCTATCGGCCGTTCATCAGGACTCGCTTTTTGACAAAGTCACGGCTGTGATTGTCTTTATCGGCTTTGCCGTTCCCACTTTCTGGCTGGCCCTGCTTCTGATGATTTTTTTCGGGATCCATCTGGGCTGGCTGCCGATCTCCGGCCTGCGTTCACTGAACTATGAATATTTAAGTACGTGGGGACAGCTGACTGACCTGGCTTTGCATCTCATCCTGCCGGTCTTTATTTCCGCCTTCGGGGGGCTGGCGGGACTTTCACGCTATATGCGCGCCAATATGCTGGAAGTGATCCGCCAGGACTACATTTTGACCGCCCGCGCCAAGGGCCTGAGCGAGAGGCAGGTCATTTACCGGCACGCGCTGCGTAATGCGCTCCTGCCGGCGATCACAATTCTGGGTTTATCGATTCCCGGCCTGATCGGCGGCAGTGTCATCTTTGAAACGATCTTTGCGATTCCGGGTATGGGGCAGTTATTTTACATGTCGGTGATGGCGCGTGACTATCCCACTGTCATGGGTATCTTGCTCAACGGAGCAATTCTTACACTGGTGGGAAATTTAATTGCGGATGTCTCCTACGCGGTCGCCGATCCGCGCATCCGTATTTCTTAAAACTTTACCTGGTCTGTGGCGGCTGGTTGTTTATTTTGAGATTTATTTAACGGGGTTTGGCAGCGATGACATTTTGGGAAATGTTTTCAAAAAACAAACTTGCCCTGACCGGTTCTGCGATCGTTTTGTTTTTGCTTATCGTTTCCATTTTTGCGCCGTGGATCGCTCCCTACGATCCGGGCGCGATAGACCTCAAGCAAGTTTTGGCGCCTCCTTCGGCCCAGCACTGGTTCGGCACGGATCAGCTCGGGCGCGATGTTCTTTCGCGGATGATCTGGGGGGCGCGCATTTCCTTAAAAGTGGGCTTTGTCGCCACGGGTCTGGCTATACTGATCGGGATGCTGCTCGGTGCTGTGGCCGGTTATTACGGTGGCTGGATCGACACACTGATTATGCGGTTTGTCGATATTATGCTTTGCTTTCCCACTTTCTTTCTCATTTTGGCGGTGATCGCCTTTTTGGAGCCCTCCATCTGGAACATCATGCTGGTGATCGGGCTTACCGGCTGGATGGGGGTGACGAGGCTGGTCCGAGCGGACTTTATTTCACTGCGTGAGCGAGATTTCGTGCGGGCCGCGCGTGCAATCGGTGCCGGCGACGCGAGGATCATATTCCTTCATATTCTTCCCAATGCGCTTGCATCAATTTTAGTTGCCGCCACGTTGGGCATTGCCGGCGCGATTCTCACGGAATCGGCACTTAGTTTTCTGGGCATAGGTGTGCAGCCGCCAACACCGAGCTGGGGCAATATCCTGACGGCGGGTAAAGACAATATCGACATTGCCTGGTGGTTGTCTCTTTATCCGGGGCTGGCCATCCTGATTACGGTGGTGGGCTATAATCTCCTGGGCGAGGGTATCCGCGATGCGTCCGACCCGCGGCTCAAAAAATAAGTAGCTTTAAAAAGGCAGCTTGCTTTTCTTATCCCTACTCCCCTCATCTTTGTCGATGATTTCCAGCGCTGTTTGCAAATCGCGCGCGAGGATTTTTCTCTCGAGCGGGTCGAGCTCTTTGACTTTCAAAAAAGCAGGTCTGAGCGTAATTTCTTCCGGTGTGGCGCTGATATATTTGCCAGCCGCCACGCGCGGGAGAATCTTGTTAAAAATATTTTCCAGTTTTGAACCTTTAATATTTATTGAGCTTATCTTCCATTTTCCGTTTTCTCTCGTCATGGTGACAAAACCATTTAGCGCATCAGGCCCTGGTTTCGACAGATATTCCAAAATAGGGTTTGTGTCCTTTTGAGGCGTTAATTTAACACTGATGCCAAGTTCATTTGCTGTCAAAACGGGCAACCACATACTGTCCCGTTTGATTTTGATGGAGTAGCGCGGGGTGTCCATCAGGTTGAAATGCTCTAAAAGCGCAAGCTCCAGAGCGAAATGAAATTTCATCGCCTCCTGGAAGGAGCTCTGTTGGGCCCTGGCTTTTTCGGAGTAGAACTCCAGCACTCCCGCATAGTTTCGGGAAGATATCTGCTGCAAGAAACGCTTGACATCGCTTTGGGCGTTATTGTTGATGCCCAGGACGGAGACAAAAACCAGAAATAAAACAAAACAAATAAAAGCGGCGACGATAATTATTTTGGTCGAAAGCTTTAAATTCAGCATAAATTTTCCTTAGATAATATTTGTTGAGACTCTGACTTGTTCAAGTTCGGTCAAATATCGCCTGTTCGAGTGGCTTTTCTTCTACACAGATTTATTGTGGAAAGCAAATCAATATTGCGGACGGGTTTGCAAATAAATCTCTAAGCTGATCGGGGAAAAAATAATAGCAGGCGAGCTGGTTGCTCGTGGTTTATAGTTTATAGCTCATGGCTCATAGATCGTAGCGATCCAATCCACGGGCTGGAGATTTGCTTTGGGCTAATTTGCTGATTGCGGGATGTTTTGAAGATGGTCAGAAATGGATGGTTTATGGCTGGAGGAGCCAAGAGTCACTCCTTCGCGCCAGGATTATTTCAGCAATCCTCATTCCATTTTTGCTGCATTGCAGATTTCCCGCCGGGATTCAATGTCATTTGTCGCTCAAAAGGGCTTTTTCCATCATCTGTTTTCTTTGCTCCGGGGTTATCTGTTTTATGTACACGCCGATGCCGGGAAGAGCCATGTTTTTTCCCCAGGGCTGGCGCCACCGGATTTCTCCCGAAATCGGTGTCTTATCGTCGAGTTCATCGATGACAAACCAGACCTCCGATGAAGATGACCAGTCCTCGCAGGACAATAAAAAGCACCCATCTTTAGACACATTAACGGTCATGCCGCGGTGGGTGGAGGCAGGGTCCATATTTTCTGTCCGGCTGATAAGGACATTGAAATAAACGTTTTTTCTCACCCTCAGGCGGACCGCTCGAGGTACGAAGAGCTTGCATTCCCGCGAGACAAAGTCCGCCAGCGTACAATTGTCGGGAAGCGATCCGCCGGCTATGGTGCGCATGCTCTTACTTTCCGGGTCCCACTTCAGTTGAATGACTGGGAAGGCATCCAGAACATCCTGCGCCAGTCCCTTTTCTTCGCGCGAGGCCTTGACACTGGTGACCAGATCGATCATGACTCCCTGGTAGGTGTTGGTGATCATCGACTTCATCAGCTCACCGAATGATTCCACCGTGTCCACTTCGATGCCGGCCCTTTGGGCTTCGAGGAGATACGCCTCTTTTGCCGGGCCATTTTTGCAAACAAGAATAAGTCGTATAGCCATAAATATTTTTAACCAAGCCCGTTCCAGGTTTGTGGCAGCTGTATTTAGCGATGTGCTCAAAAGTTTAGTAAAAAGAAACGTGAATGTCAACATACCCCGCCATGTTTCTTGGGGCTTGATTATGCCCTTAAAATATAATAGTAGTCGAGGCGATCATACTATCAGAAAAAACTGATATGCAAATTCATCAGGAGGAATTTTTGCGATGTCCAGGAAATTCGACGCGGAATTCATGAAAACCGACCGCCGCATCATTGCCAGAAAACTGCTGGCGGGAGAATTATCGGAAAAGGAGCTGAACAGTCTTTTAAAGAAACTGCCCGACGTCGCGGAGAATGCCGAAGAAGTATCACCCGTGCCTCAAAAAGGGTAATCATGTTTATTGACTCCCACGCTCATCTGGAGATGAAAGAGTTCGACCGCGACCGCGGGGAAGTAATCGAGCGCGCTTGGGCGGCGGGCGTGGAAACCATTGTTACCGTGGGGACCAACCTCAGCCTGAGCCGCAAAGCCCTGTCAATTGCCCGTCAGTATGAAAATGTTTATGCGACAATAGGGATTCACCCTCATGATGCGGCAAAGGCAGACGATAAAGTGCTCGACGAGTTAAAACTGCTGGCTGGGGATGCAAAAGTCGTCGCCTACGGTGAGATAGGTCTGGACTTTTTCCGGAACATCTCACCGAGGGAAAAACAAATCGAGATATTTGCCACCCAGCTTCAAATCGCCAAAGCACTTGATCTGCCTGTGGTCATCCATGACCGGGACGCCCACGAACAGACGCTCACAATGGTCAGAGACTCCGGTGTCCGCCGGGGCGTTTTTCATTGTTTTTCGGGTGAATGGAATATGGCACGGAAATGCATCGACCTTGGTTTTTATATTTCCATTCCCGGTGTGGTGACGTTTGAAAAATCCAAAGTGTTGCGGGAAGTTGCCAGGCAGGTGCCGGCCGATGCGATACTCTTGGAGACTGACTGTCCCTACCTCACGCCTGAGCCGCACCGCGGGAAGCGAAATGAGCCGTCATTCATGGTTCACACGGCACAGAAAGTGGCGGATATCAGGGGTGTCCCCATCGAAGAACTGGCCGCCGCCGCCACCGTCAACACACGCCGGCTCTTCGGACTCGACCGTGTCTTGCCCGGATAGCGACGGGCGCCATTTTTCGCAAGTATACACGTAAAAGCTTTTGGAGAACCAAAAGGGTAGATCAATGAAAAAGGCCGTAATATTGCTATCCGGCGGTGTCGATTCCGCCGTAACACTGGCGATCGCCGACAGCCGCGGCTTCGAGCCATACGCGTTGAGCTTTCGCTACGGCCAGCGACACGCCGTGGAACTTGCGGCCGCCTCACGCGTTGCACAAAACGTCAGCGTCCGGCAACATCTGATCCTGGATATTGATTTGGGACGTATCGGTGGCTCCGCTTTGACCGCCGATCTGGATGTCCCGAAAAACCGTGACCATAAGGCAATCTCTCAGGTGATTCCCGACACGTACGTTCCCGCCCGCAACACGATTTTTTTGTCCTATGGTCTGGCCTGGGCCGAAGTGCTGGGTTCAGCAGATATTTTCATCGGCGTCAACGCGCTTGATTACAGCGGCTACCCCGACTGCCGCCCGGAATATGTGGCGGCCTTTGAGCGCTTGGCGAACCTCGCCACAAGGGCGTGTGTGGAAGGAAGGCAGAAAATCACCATTCACGCACCGCTTATCGACTTGAAAAAGTCAGAGATTATTCTAAAAGGCATCGGGCTGGGTGTTGATTTTTCCCTGACGCACAGCTGCTATGATCCGGCGCCTGACGGCTCGGCATGCGGGCAGTGCGACTCGTGCGTCTTGAGACTCATGGGATTTCGTGAGGCGGGGGTGAAAGACCCGGTAAAATATCAGGATCGGGAATAAATGATCACAGATGTATTACGTTAAGGAAATATTTTATTCTATTCAGGGTGAGGGTTATCACAGTGGCCGGCCGGCCGTGTTTTGCCGCTTTTCGGGATGCAATTTGTGGTCGGGGAAAGAAAAAGACAGAAAAAACTCTCTGTGCCCTTTTTGCGACACTGACTTTACCGGCACCGACGGTCCGGGCGGTGGTGAGTATTCAACCGCGCATGATCTGGTAAGCCAAATATCCAGGTTGTGGCCGTCTCCCGCGGCAGACTCCGGTCGCCCCTTTGTCGTATGCACCGGCGGCGAGCCTCTCCTGCAGCTTGATGCGGGGCTGATTGCCGGACTGCACAAAGAAGGTTTTGAAATTGCCGTGGAAACCAACGGCACAATCGCAGCACCCGAAGGAATTGACTGGATCTGCGTCAGCCCCAAGGCCCGCGCCCGCCTGGTGCAGGTAAGCGGAGATGAGCTCAAGCTCGTTTATCCGCAGGAAGGGATGGATCCGGAGGAATACGCGAGCCTCGCTTTTCGTCATTTTTTTCTGCAGCCGCTGGACGGGCCGGGATATGAGGAGGCGACTGTGAAGACGCTTAAGTACGTGCTTGAGCATCCGGCCTGGCGGATCAGTCTGCAGCTGCACAAAATACTGAATGTGAGATAGGAAGAGACGATGGAAATATTCAAGGTGTTTAAATTCGATGCGGCGCATCATCTGCCGTGCGTGCCTGACGGCCACAAATGCTCCAGGACCCACGGCCACTCTTTCCGCGTGGAAATCCACGTCAGAGGCGACGTTGACTCTCACAAGGGCTGGGTGATGGACTTTGCCGACATCACGGCCGCCTTTGAGCCGATCCTCGACGAGCTTGATCATAAAAACCTAAACGCCATCGAGGGACTGGAAAACCCCACCTCCGAGCGTCTTTGCCGCTGGATCTGGAACAGACTGAAACCGTCATTGCCGCAGTTATCAAAAATCATCGTTTGCGAAAGCCCCGATTCCGGTTGTATCTATGACGGGAAAGACTAGAGGCTAAATGCACGGCGGTTGTTCGTGACTGTCCGTGAGGTGCGGTATTAAAAAATTTGCATTTTGGAATTTAATGTATTAGCGTTTCGATTCAGGGGTGCCGCATGGTTCCTGTCGGGAAGGGCGGCTGAGAACATACCCTTTGAACCTGATCCGGGTAATGCCGGCGTAGGGAGTGGCAGCATAACTTAATAAGAGCCATGTCCTTTTCAGGCAAAGGGACATGGCTTTTTTCGTGAGCATCATGGACAGAGTAATTATTGTAAGCGGAGGTCGGCTGGGAGATGCGGATTTCTTTCGCCGAAGAGCATCGGTCATGGAAAACAGGCTTATGGTGGCCTGTGATGGAGGAGCGAGGCATCTTGCCGCACTGGGGCTCGTGCCGGATGTGATTGTCGGTGATATGGACTCGCTTGATGCCCGGGAGCTTGCCGCATGGGAGAGGCGCGGTGTCAGGATTATTCGCTACCCCGTAAAGAAGGATTTTACCGACACACAGCTGGCACTCGATTATGCTCTGTCGTGCAAGCCCGGATCGGTGGAGATCTGGGGAGCACTCGGCGGGCGCATCGACCATACGCTTGCCAATGTTTATCTGTTGATGCATGCCGGGGACGCGGGAGTGCCAGCTTGCCTGATGGATGAATTTACCGAGGTGAGCCTTGCAGGAAAGGAAACCATGATCACCGGCGCTACCGGCTGTCTGGTATCTATAATTGCCCTTTCGCCCCTGGTTGAGGGCATCACGCTGGAAGGGTTTGAATATCCTCTTGCCGGTGAGAATCTTTCATTTGCCCAGACACGCGGCCTGAGCAATGTCGTCACCTCTTCTGTGGCGACAATCCGTGTGAGCTCAGGTAATCTTCTGATTGTCCGCTACCGGCGGGCGGGCGTTTTTCCGGAGGTGGAATAAATGAGAAAAGTATTGAGAGTATTGTGTGTGGGCGGCTCCGACAGCGGTGCAGGTGCGGGCATACAGGCCGATTTGAAAACCATCAGTACCTGCGGCTCGTATGCCACAACCGTGATCACGGCACTGACGGCACAAAACACGCGCGGCGTGGAAGGTGTTTTTGCCGTGTCGCCGCAATTCATCGCGCGCCAAATCGATGCAGTTCTTTCCGATATCGGCACGGACGCTGTTAAAACCGGCATGTTTTCATCACCCGCGGCGGTGGCCGTCGTTGTGGAAAAAATAAGGCAATACCGTTTAAAAAATATTGTGGTTGATCCGGTCATGGTCGCCAAGGGAGGCCACCCGCTGACGAAAGGCAGGGCCGTCGGCGGAATAATGAAAAAGCTCCTGCCGGTGGCCTCCATAGTAACGCCTAACATACCGGAGGCGGAGGTGCTGTCGGGCCATCGCATCGGCACAGTGGATGATATGAAAAAGGCGGCGTCCCTTATCCATGGTTTGGGCGTAAAAAATGTCGTGATCAAGGGTGGACACTTAAGGCAAAGCCGGAAAACCGGCAGCATTGATATACTATATGACGGAAAATCATATAGTGAATTTTCCGCAGACTGGATAAGGACGAAAAACACGCACGGCACCGGTTGCACGTTTGCGGCGGCACTGGCTGCATATCTGGCAGGCGGGATGGCGATGCGCGACGCTGTTTCGGAGGCCAAGGCGCTGGTGTTAAAAGCCATCAAAGGCAGCCTGAAAATAGGTCACGGACACGGACCGGTTAATATTTTGGTAAACTTGAACAATGTACGGAGGGATAAATGACTCAATTGGAGAAAGCCCGCCGCGGAGTGATCACTACAGAGATGGCAATTGCCGCCGGGGTGGAGAATGTCGAGCCGGAATATATTCGGCAGGGAGTAGCGGCAGGTACGATCGTCCTGTGCCGCAATATAAATCACACGGGTATCCGGCCATTGGCGATAGGCGCCGGCCTGCGCACCAAGGTCAATGCCAACATCGGCACATCGAAAGACGGAAATGATTTACCCGCCGAGCTGGAAAAGCTCGCTTTGGCGATTGCCGCCGGCGCCGATGCGGTGATGGATTTGTCCACAGGCGGTGATTTGGCGCACATACGCAGGGAAGTTATGAATAACTCCAGCGTGGCAATCGGCACGGTGCCGATTTATCAGGCCGCCGTAAAAATGACCGACGCCGGCCGGGCCGTATCCGAGATGACCGCCGATGAGATGTTTGAAGTGATCGAAGAAAACGGCCGTGACGGTGTTGATTTTATCACCGTCCACTGTGGTGTGACGCGCCGGACCGTGGCGGCGATGGAGGAAAAGGGCAGGGTGCTGGGCATAGTGAGCAGGGGCGGCTCGATGACGGCCAACTGGATGCGCTGCAACGGCAGGGAGAATCCTCTTTATGAACAGTATGACCGGCTTCTGGAGATAGCACGTCGCTATGAAATGGTTTTGAGTCTAGGTGACGGCCTGCGTCCCGGGGCAATTGCCGATGCTACCGATCAGGCGCAGATCGCCGAGTTGATTGTCCTGGGTCAGCTGGCCGAACGGGCCCGCCGGGCAGGCGTGCAGGTGATGATTGAAGGGCCGGGACATGTGCCGATAAAAGACATTGAAGCCAATGTCAAATTACAAAAAAATATCTGTCAGGGAGCGCCGTTTTATGTACTGGGCCCCCTTCCCACCGATATCGCGCCGGGATACGACCACATCACAGCCGCCATCGGCGGGGCGATTGCCGGCGCCGCCGGCGCCGATTTTCTCTGTTATGTAACGCCGGCCGAGCATCTGCGCCTGCCAACACCGGCCGATGTGCGTGCCGGAGTCATTGCTTCGCGCATTGCCGCCCATATTGCTGACTTGGCCAAAGGAGTCAAAGGGGCGCACGACAGAGATTTGCAGATGTCTCAATTCCGCAAATCATTTGACTGGCAGGGCCAGGTGGATGTATCACTTGATCCGGAAACGACCGCCGCCCTTCTGGAAAAAAGCAAAAGCGCCGCTGAAGAGGGATGCACCATGTGCGGTGAGCTCTGCGCGATCAGGCTCGGCAGAAAGTGATACATGATCGGCGCTAAAAGTTGTTTCATCTTCTGAGTACGGCTTCAGGCTAAAGGTAAAGAGCACGACCTGCCGCTGAAGCATTACCGCCTGCGGGGTCCTTGTTGTGGACGATTCTCATGAAGTTAAAAAACGTACTGCCGTGGAGATTGCCTTGCGGCTCAAACGTGGAGGCTATGAAGCTTTTTTTGTCGGCGGTGCGGTGCGCGATTACCTGCGTGGTGTGACGCCGGGCGATTACGATATCGTCACCTCCGCGAAGCCTGAACAGGTGGCGGAACTTTTCGAGCGTACCGCGGATATCGGCGCGAGGTTCGGGGTCACGGCCGTGATTTCCGGCGGCAACGTCTATGAGGTGGCCACCTTCCGCAGTGACGAGGCGTACAAAGACGGAAGGAGGCCCGTGCAGGTTCGTTACTCCACGGCGAGGGAGGATGTTTGCCGCCGTGACTTCACCGTCAACGGTCTTTTGATGGATCCGGAATCGGGTCAAATCATCGATTATGTCAACGGCACCCAAGACATTGAAAAAAAGATCATACGTACCATCGGCGACCCTTATCAGCGCTTTGGCGAAGATTATCTCAGGATGTTGAGGGCCGTGCGCTTCGCGGCGAATCTTAATTTTTCCATTGAACAGGATACAAAAGACGCCATCGTGGCACATGGCAAAAAAATACGAGGCATCAGTGCCGAGAGAGTGGCCGAGGAGCTGGATAAAATCCTCACACGCGGCGGAGCCCGTCGTGGTTTTGAATTATTGTCAGCGACCGGATTATTGCGTCATATTCTTCCGGAAGTCGAAAATCTCAAAGGAGTGGGGCAGCCGCCCCGCTACCATCCGGAAGGAGACGTATGGGAGCATACGATGATCATGCTCGAGGTGCTTGCCGCCGAAACAGCTCCCCGCACCAATGCCACGCTGGCCTGGGCCGCGCTCCTGCACGATGCGGGCAAGCCGGCGACACGCACGGTAGATGAAAAGGGAGTACACTTTTACGGACACACACGTGAGGGGGAACGAATCGCCGCGGAAATAGCCGCCCGTTTGAAATTTTCCCGCGCCCGTCGCGACGGTCTGGTTGCTTTGATTCATCATCACATGGCATTCATGAATGTTCAGAAAATGCGCCCCGCACGCCTGAAGCGTTTTTTACGCATGCCCGATTTTGATCTTCATTTACAACTGCACAGGCTTGATTGTCTGGCCAGTCATGGTATGCTCGACCATTATGAGTTTTGCCGTGCCGAGTTGTCACGAGCGGCTCCTGAAGAGCTCAGGCCGGTACGGCTTTTGACAGGAGATGATCTGATGGCCATGGGATACGCGCCGGGCAGGCTCATCGGTGAGATCCTCAGAAGGCTCGAAGATGAACAGCTGGAAAGCAGGATCAAGACCCGCGGCGAGGCAGAGGCGTTTGTCCGCCACAACTGGGGTCTCTAAATAAATCACAATGGTGAATCTTTGATGAAGTTTCAAAAATATAAAATAGCGCCTCTGATTTGTCTCTTGCTCACGGTTTTGATGTTTCCATCATGTGCAAGCCGTGATGTGAAGGTGAGCTCTCAACCGGCTGTGGCCCAAAAAAAACATCTGGCACTGATGGGTTATACCATTCAGGCCGGAGCTTTCGCGCGGGTGCAAAACGCTCTACGACTGACCGAAAAGCTGAAGGATCGCGGCCTTGACGCAACTTATTTCAAAGCTCCCGACGGGCTGTTCAAAGTACGCTTCGGTAATTTTACATCCAAAGATCAGGCACGCGTACGGGCCGAGTCGCTGCAGCTAGCAGGGGTCATCGAAGAATTCTATATCGTTCTTCCTGAAGAATCACCGGCGGCAAAGCAGCGGCAACTCGGTGTTGATTATCTCAGAGAGTCGCTTGTGAAAAGCGCTTATGATTTTATAGGCGTCCCATATTTGTGGGGAGGCTTGTCGGCGGATACGGGGTTCGACTGCAGCGGCCTGACCATGACCGTGTATCAGCTGAACGGTCTGAACCTTCCTCGTCATTCCAGAACACAGTACGATGCAGGAGACGAAGTATCTCTCGACGAACTGCAAAAAGGTGATCTGGTATTTTTTGCAACGCGCGGGCGGGGCAGAATATCTCATGTCGGCATTTATATCGGAACCAACAAGTTCATTCACGCTCCAGCGCCGGGAAAAAAATATGCATAAATTCTTTGAAGGATGCCTATTATGCAAAGCGCTTCATGGGTGCGAGAACATATCTTTTGTGAAATGAGATATGAAAACGCGGAAAGCCTTGTCAATCGTGAGTTTCATGACTCGCCAAAAAAAATGATTTAAAAATAAAATTGATAATATTTGTTGTTCAGCAGCACAAGCAGTAAATAAAAACAGTTTTGCATCAGAATAATAAATAAAAATAATTTGTTTTTTTATAATAGTTTTAGTTGACCAAATAAAAAAAATAAAGTAAAATCCGAGTCAAATTAACGAAGTGGGTTGTAAAGAAAGCAAACTCAACAAAAGGAGGCTAAACCCAATGGCAGTAACAGCAAAAAAAGTTGCGAAGAAAGCGGCAAAGAAGGTCGCCAAGAAGGCGGCGAAGAAAACCGTAGCGAAGAAAACCGTAGCTAAAAAAACAGCTGCCAAGAAAACGGCTGCCAAGAAAACGGCAGTGAAGAAAGTTGCCAAGAAGGCAGCGAAGAAAACGGCAGCCAAAAAACCCGCGGCGAAGAAAGCCGCAAAAAAAGCAGTAAAAAAATAAATTGGGCAATAGGATCGTTTAAAGAGCAGGCCGGTGTCAAAAGCCTGCTCTTTAAATATCCATTTCATTTGTTACTCCAGCTATACAGGTCAGAGCGTCATTACGCCCCATCGCCTGCTTCGCAATATTTTCATCAGAAATGTTCATCGCTATGAACATCTGTCTGCAAGTTAAAAAGAAGATAACTCATATAAATGCGTCAAACTGTGCCGTGGCGGGTTTTTTGCGGGATTAAGCAATGCGCGATTTAATTCTCAGTATCGACAATGGTACGCAATCTGTGCGTGCTCTCATTTTTGATCTGAAAGGAGCGTTGCTTTATAAGATGCGCGTGCCGCTTGAGGCTTATTTTTCTCGCGAGCCTGGTTGGGCGGAGCAGGAACCACAGTACTACTGGGAATGTCTGTGTCAGGCCTGTCAAATGCTCTGGCGGGAGAAGCCCACACTGAAGGATGCCATCGCCGGTGTGGCTCTCACCACACAGCGCTCTACCGTGATCAATCTCGATAAAGATGGCAAGCCTCTGAGACCGGCGATTGTCTGGCTCGATCAGAGACGCACCCCCGGGCTGAAGCCGATAGGGGGCCTGTGGGGAGCGGCCTTCAAGATCACCGGTATGAGCGAAGCCACCGCATACTTTCAGGCTGAAGCCGAAAGCAACTGGATTAGAACTTACCAGCCGGATGTCTGGCGCCGAACCCACAAATATTTATTCCTTTCCGGTTATCTCACCTACAGGTTGACCGGACACTTTGTTGATTCCGTTTCATCTCAGGTTGGTTATGTTCCTTTTGATTATAAGGCAAAGGCCTGGGCCCGGCCGTGGAGCTGGCAGTGGCAAATGACGGGAATTGAGCGCCGGATGCTTCCCGAGCTCATCGAGCCTTGCGGTGTATTAGGCCGGATTTCCAAAAGCGCTGCGCGGGAAACAGGTATCCCCGAAGGACTGCCTTTGATTGCTGCGGCTGCCGATAAGGCCTGCGAAGTGGTCGGGGCCGGTTGTCTGGACCCGCACGTGGGCTGTTTGAGCTACGGGACGACCGCCACCATCAATACGACTCATTACAAATATGCCGAAGCCGTTCCCCTCATTCCCCCCTATCCTTCGGCCGTGCCCGGTGCCTACAGTCTTGAAAACATGATCTACAGAGGCTACTGGATGGTAAGCTGGTTCAAAGAGCAGTTCGCCCATCTGGAGAATATCGCAGCAGCCCGGGAAAATGTCGAAGCGGAAGTACTGATCGAAAAGCTGCTGCACGATGTCCCGCCCGGAGCGATGGGGCTGGTTTTGCAGCCTTACTGGTCGCCGGGCATTCGGGTGCCTGGCCCTGAGGCCAAAGGAGCGGTCATCGGCTTTGGTGACGTTCATAACCGCGCTCACCTGTACCGGGCCATACTGGAGGGGCTGGCCTATGCCTTGAGAGAGGGGAAAGAGACCCAGGAGAAGCGAAGCGGTATTCCCATCACGGAGCTGCGTGTGGCGGGCGGTGGTTCTCAAAGCGATACGGCGATGCAGATCACCGCGGATGTTTTCGGCATACCGGTGTCCCGGCCGCGGATTTATGAAGCATCCGGACTTGGTGCGGCCATCAATGCCGCTTATGGACTCGGACTGCACAAAAGCTTCAAAAGCGCAGTAGAGGCAATGGCGCACACCGGCGATTGTTTTGAGCCTGATCGTGACAGGCATAAAATTTATGATCAGCTCTACAGGCGGGTGTACAAGAAGATGTATAAAAAATTAAAACCCCTCTACGAAGCAATCCGTGACATCACCGGCTATCCGAAAAGGGCGGGAGAAGCTTAGACATAACTCCGCGGTCAAGGCTTTGGCGGTGCTTCCGTCTTTGCAATTCTTTTCATCCAGGGGAAGACCGTTTACAGCGGAGTGCTGCCGGTAGCGGGCGATCCGCTACCGGCAGGACATTGTCACGGGGTCGTTTTTCTGAGCCACACTTGTGGAATCTCTGTCGCGAGCCAGTGGGCAAGAGCGGCGTTCACTTCGGCGGGCTTTTCCTGAGCCATCCAGTGGCCGGAATCAATGAATACTTCAGACAAGTGAGGGCAGGCCCCGCGCATCGGTTCGGCAAAAGAGGAGGTGACGGTCTGGCAGGTCTGATCATATACCCCGTGGAGGAAAAGCACCGGCATGGTGAGCTTCCCGCCATCTTTGGCCCTCTCTGAATAGGAGGCATTGAGCTCGTCATTCACGTAGTAGGAGCCCGGACCGAAAAAGCCGGTGCGCTCCAGCGCCGCCACGTAACTGGACAGATCTTCTTCGGTCATGACTTTTGTGTCGAGTTCCATCTCCGGTGCTTCGGCGGCCCCGCCAAACCACCCTCCATCCCTGCGCACAAAAGCGGTGCGTGAGGGTTTACCCAATCCCCGGGGGCTGCCGCTCCTAAACAACGCCTTCACTGTATTTTGTACATTGGCCTCGAATACGGCCTGCGCTTTTTCAAACTGTTCAGAGTAAAACAATATGTATTCCCATTGCCCGGCCGGGAACTCGTTTTGGGGATACACTGAACGATCTACCAGACGCATATAATGGGCAATACGGGATCCCCCGGGAAAATACGGTACACAGAGGCTGGCCACCCCATGGCAGCGTTCCGGGTGATGGCTCGCCAGATTCCATACCACGGGGCTTCCCCAGTCGTGTCCGACCCAGACGGCCCTGTCCTGACCAAGTGCATCGATGAGTTCGATCATGTCCTGCACGATCTCCTCCATGGCATAGTCCTTGTGCTCACGCGGCGCTCCCGATCGGCCGTAACCACGCATATCCGGCGCCACCGCATGAAAGCCCAGGGCCCCGAAACACGGCAGCTGGTGCCGCCAACTGATGGACAGCTCCGGCCAGCCGTGTACAAAGATGATCGGAGTTCGCTCTGGTGAGCCGCAGGATAAATAAAATGTCGTGTGTCTGGCTGTTTTAACGATATGCTCTGTTACGGGAAAAGTCATGGCATTTAGTCTCCTTTCGCAATAAGTAATACGAGATTGAAGACTATATGGAAAACCACCGGCAAGTCAAGCCGGTTATGGGTGCGCTATCGCGGGATCGGCAAGTCAGACTTAAACAAAGCTCCGTCACCCCGGTGTTTTGCTATTAAATATTTAATTGCTTTTTTCGTGTTTTTCGAATAGGTGACCCCCTTTGACACGGCCGGACTCACTGCACATCATCGGGCTTTATGACGGGGCCGGGCCGGTGGAAACAGTCCCGATATGCAGTCGATGAAAATGCGGGTAAAGGAGGCACCATGAACGACAGCAGTATGACTAAAAATAAAAAGCTCATTTCGTGGGTGGAAGAAATGGCCCAAATGTGTAAGCCGGACAAGGTTTACTGGTGCGACGGTACTTGGGCCGAATATAATGCCATGATCAAGACGACGGTCGACAGCGGTGTGGCTACACCGCTCAATCCTGATAAGCGTCCCAATTGTGTCCTGT
>CAYWRV010000027.1:0-16561 GCA_964460865.1 uncultured Smithella sp.
ACCGTGTCTCAGTTCCAGTGTGGCTGATCATCCTCTCAGACCAGCTAACCATCGTAGCCTTGGTAGGCCATTACCCTACCAACTAGCTAATGGTACGCGGACTCATCTTTCAGCAAAAGCTTGTAAACAGAGGCCTTCTTTGGCCGGACAACTTGTGTTGCCAGGCATTATGCGGTATTAGCGCACCTTTCGGTACGTTATTCCACACTTAAGGGCAGATTATCCACGCGTTACTCACCCGTGCGCCACTGTACTCATCGGCCGAAGCCAACTTTCTCGTACGACTTGCATGTGTTAGGCACGCCGCCAGCGTTAGTTCTGAGCCAGGATCAAACTCTCCAGTTTAAAATCCTGTATTAAGGAAGATTGCTCTTCCTTAAATAAACTCGCTTGACATTTCAATAAATTAATAGGACCCACAAATTCATTTTCCCACTATTCAATTTCCAAAGAGCCTTCTTGAAGCGAGCTTAAACATATAAATCATCATGATTTGAATGTCAAGCAAATTTTCAAATTTTAATTTCGTCAGCCTTGAGGAATCATCCGACAACTTCGAGTCTTACCATCGGTGAACTTGTTGAAAACTTCAACCAACCTTCTTGAAACTCTCTGACGAACAGAGGCGAGTTACTACTCCCTCTTGCGTGAACTGTCAAGAAAAAAAACAAGGTTTTTGTAAATTTTTTTACATTGATTTTATATGCAGAAAAAACAATCTCTTACACGACGGCAGTCATATGTTTTCAGCAAACGGAAGGCTGCTTTTTTCCGCTCCACTCGCCATTTGGCCATCCACTTCGACAGTCCATGTAATTCACAGGCTGAACAAAACCGGCCGGGTGGCACTGCCTGATGAATTCATATGCGTGGCCGCCATGGCACAAACCAGGAAGGGCATATACGAGAACTGACAAATTTATGGTACACAAAGTAAAAAACGGCAAAACATTCCCGGTCACATAAATATAAGGCTTTCACTTTTGAACAAATACGCCTGGATTTCCTGCTTTGCAGTAAGGAGGCTTCAGATAACAAGAGGGCCCCGGTCCTTTAACCCGGGGCCCTTTGATTCTCACGGCCGTTAAATATGTTTTCCGTGTTCAGTTTTATTGGGGAAGAGCGCCGGTAAACACTTCTTCAAAACACTCGTTGACAGCCGCCGGATCTCCGCCTGTTATGTAGCCCAGATAGCCGTACAAATGTTTGAGCTCCGTACTCAAATAGAATTTACCCGACAGTATTTTACCATAGTAGAAGGCGGCTTCTGCATTGTCTTTCACCACTGCCGTGACCTTCTCTCCTTCGATATCGCCGGCAATGCCTTTTAGTTTGGGCACGGCCACCGTCATGGACCACAGATGCATCCAGGCGTGTGCCACCATTCTCATGGCCTGCTGCAAGGGAGTGGCGATAGCGAAGATGTCGAGGATTTTCCGTGCGTCGCGCCATCCGGCGAGAGTCTGAACCGTGGTTTCCATTTTTTCAACCGCCTCTTTGACGGCCGCAATATATTTATTGTCAACGATTCCTTCGGCCTTGCTACAGGTTTCCGCGATCCTTTTTTTGAAAACCGTGAAGTTGAAAAGCTCGGGGTTCATCAGCAGCTTTCTCATGACCAGATCCATGGACTGGATACCGTTAGTGCCTTCATAAATGGCCAGGATCTTACAATCGCGGGCGAGCTGCTCGACCGGATATTCCGAGCAGTAGCCGTAACCGCCGTAAACCTGCATTGCCTCGGAGGTCACCAGCCATGCCAGGTCGGAATTTCCGGCTTTGCAAAGGGGAATCAGGAAATCAAGAAGGCCCTGCGCTTCCTTGCCTTCATCCGTGCCCTTTTTCAAATGTGCCATGTCGCCGGAATAAGCGGCCAGGAGCGTGAGCATCCTCATGGCTTCCACCTGAGCTTTCATCCAGATGAGCATACGTTTGACATCGGGATGTTTGATGATCGGTACGGAGGTAAAATCACCTTTGCGTGCCGGGTCGGAGCCCTGTAGGCGGTTTTTCGCATAGGTCACCGCATGCATGTAAGCCGAACTCGCGGTTCCCAGAGCCTGCTGGGCGACATCCAGGCGCGCCGCGTTCATCATTTGAAACATGATTCTCATGCCCTGGCGCTCCTCACCCAGAAGCCAGCCAATACACTGGTCATTGTCGCCAAAGGAAAGGGAACAGGTGGCAGATCCCTTGATGCCCATTTTGTGCTCGATACCGGTTGTGGTTATATCGTTTCTCTTGCCGAGGGAGCCGTCGGGATTGACGAAAAACTTCGGGACGATAAAAATGGAGATGCCGGGAGTGCCGGGAGGATCGCCGTCGATTCTAGCCAGCACCGGGTGAATGATATTTTCATACAGATCATTGTCACCCGCGGTAATGAATATTTTCTGGCCGGTAATCTTATAGGTGCCGTCCGGTTGTTTGACGGCGCGGGTTTTCAGCGCGCCCACGTCGGAGCCGGCGCCCGGCTCGGTCAGGCACATGGTGCCCCCCCACTGGCCGGCAACCATTTTTTCGACATAGGTTTTTTTAAGCTCTTCCGAGCCATGGTTTATAATCAGGTCACAGGCACCGACTTTCAGCGTATCGTATGAGCTGAAGGCCACGCCGCCCGCACAGAAGTATTCCATCACGGCACGGTAAATCGTCTCCGGCATGCCCGTGCCGCCGTATTCCTGGCCGTTACTCAAACCGGAAAATCCAGCTTCCGTGTAACTTTTCATGGCGGTATGGAAGCCTTCAGGCACGGAAACGGTTTTATTGACCGGGTCATACTTGGCTCCGATTGTGTCCGATTCTTTGTTTGCGGGGTAAACCAGTTCGACTGCAATCTGCTCGGCCAGTTCCAGCGTCGCCTCATATGTGTCGCGGTCGAAATCAGCAAATTTTTCATACTGGTTGAATTTGTCCGCTTCCAGAACTTCAAACAGAGCGAACCTCAAATCTCTCGAATCAAGCAACGGATTCAATGCCATAATTCCACTCCTCTTTTAGATTTTTTTCCGGCTCTGCCATGTACCGGCGTGCCGGTATTTCACAATAATTTTTCTATCGACCGGTACAGATTTTTTGCTCTCTAGCACAGTTAAAGGGAAAAGTCATCATTTTCTATGACCGGCAGTTCTGAATAATTTTTAACGAAAGATTATGAAATGTGCAGCGCCAAAGTCGCAAACGGACTCACAGGAGGGGCCGTCAAGGTGTAAGGCTGCAATTTTCGGTGCTTTTCACTAATTCGCCAAATCAATTTAGTCTTGACAAACAAAAGCAACTATGGTTAACGGGACGACTTATTACTTTCAGGGGTTTAGACATGAAAAAGGTTCTGACCAATAAATCAAACACCAAAAGGAAGAGGACTCACGGATTTCTTGTGCGCATGGCCACCAAAGCCGGCAGGCAGGTACTGAGTCGCAGAAGAGCCAAGGGCAGGAAAAAACTAACCGTGTAAATTCAAGGTATCGCCGTTTTGCATGGACATTTCGGCATCCAGGCATGAAAATTCAGTCATTCCGGAAAGCAAGCAAAATAACCAGTAAAACCTGCTACCGGAATATTTACGAGCGGGGAATCAAAAAAAGCTCTAGGTTTTTTACAACTGTAAGTTGCGGCAACCCGGCCGGAATCAAACGTCTGGGAATCACTGTTACAAAAAAGACCGGCAATGCTGTCCGGCGTAATCGTATGAAAAGGCTGGTTCGGGAGTTTTTCCGCCGCAACAAAAATTTGTTTCCCGAAGATCATGATGTAGTGATCATGGCGAAAAAAAACATACCGCATCTTTCATACCGGGAAGCAGCCGAAGAGCTGACAGAGCTCCTCTTGCGGAGAACCGGCAAATAAATTATGTTCGGAAATTCAATAAAAAAACTCCTGGTTTTGATGATTCGATTATACCAGGCTTGTATCTCGCCATTTTTCTTTGCCCCATGCTGCCGTTTTCATCCGTCCTGCTCGCAATACGCAATTGACGCGATAAAATTGCACGGCGCCGCGAAGGGATCATATCTGGGGATAAAAAGGATCCTGCGATGTAATCCCCTTAATCCCGGCGGTTACGACCCCGTCAGGTAAACAATCAACCTGCCCGCAGCTGACTCGCGACAAGCTCCGTGATCTCGAGCTGTCGCACCCTGCCGCGGAGCATTAACATGTGTCCCGTAAAGACGGGATGGAAACCGGAGGAAACTCTATGGACAAAAGAACTGTCCTTGCTATCATCCTTTCCCTGGCTGTTCTGGTTATTTATCAGATTTTTTTCTTCAAACCGCCTGTTCCGCAAAAGGCAGAACCTAAACAGGCCCAGGAGCAACCAGTCGCCGGAGAGCAAACACCTGAGGCGCCGCCAGTCCCGGAAGCCGCTGCTCCGGCCTCCCTCCCTCAGGGAAAACCGGAAGCACCGCCTCGTGACATAGAGGTCGAAACCCCTCTGTACAGTGCCGTTTTCTCAACCCGGGGCGCAGCGTTGAAATCTCTCAAACTCAAAAAATATTATCAGGATTGTCAGAATTGTTCCGAGGATATCTGGCCGAAGATAAAAGGTCTGTTCGGCGGCGTTACACCACCCTCAATCAAAACAAATGATTTCGTCGAATTGGTAAACGTTCGCGACGGTATGCCCTATCCACTGGCCGTCACCTTCCCGGAATCAAGCGTGGCAATATCACCAAATGCCGTTTATGAAACATCCGCAGATAAGATCGATCTCGTTTCAGCAAATGATAAACAGAAACTTGTTTTTTCAAAAACGACAGGCGGCATCAAAATAGAAAAAATCTTCACGTTCGACCCGGCAAGTTATGCCACCAGCCTTGAGGTGAAGATTCATAACCTTAGCACCTCTCCCGTGACGCAAATGCCGGGGCTTAACTGGTATGAATATGTCGACCCTGAAGCAGCCAGCAGCAGATTTGCCCATAACGGCCCTATAATCTCTTTGGGTGGCAGTGTCGACCGCCTGGAAGTGAAAAAGCTCGGTGCCGAAAGCATCCGTGGCCCCAATGTCATGTGGGGGGCTTTTGAAAGTAAATATTTTATTTCTGCCGCCATACCGGAAAATCCGTCATTAACTAATGTCACGATGAAGCGTGACGCGCAGAACATGGTGACCATCGGCATGAAAGGCCGCAAAGAGCTTATCCCCAGCGGGCAAAGCAGTGTTTTTGCCTACTCCCTTTACCTGGGGCCCAAACAGTATGACACCTTGAAAACTATCGGTGTCGGCCTGGAAAATGCGATCGATTACGGCTGGTTCTGGTGGCTGGCCATACCTTTTTTATACATTCTAAACTTTCTCAAAGGATTTGTCCTCAACTACGGAATAGCCATTATTGTGCTTACCACCATCGTCAAAATTATTTTCTGGCCGCTGGGCAATTTAAGCTACAAGTCAATGAATGAAATGAAGAAACTGCAGCCGAAAATCGAGGCTCTTAAGGATAAGTACAAAGGTGATCAGGCCAAAATCGGCCAGGAAACGATGGCTTTGTACCGCGAACACAAAGTCAACCCGTTTGCCGGATGCCTGCCTATGCTCATCCAGATCCCCGTGTTTTTCGGTCTGTACAAAACGCTGATGTATTCCATAGAATTGCGCCACTCGCCGTTTTTCTTCTGGATACAGGACATGTCCGCCAATGATCCGTTTTACATCACCCCCGTCATTATGGGCGCTTCGCAATTCCTGTCGCAGAAGATGACACCGGCTATGGGCGACCCGATGCAGCAGAAAATCATGCTGCTCATGCCCGTGATGTTTACATTCTTCTTTTTGAATTTTCCCGCCGGTCTGGTTATTTACTGGCTGTGGAACAACATTTTACAAATCGGGCAACAGTATTATGTCAATAAAAAATTGGCTAAATGACATTAGCTCACGGAGTTCATTATGAGTTCAAAAGTAGTGGAAATAGAAGAAAAAACAATTGACGGCGCCATCGAGAAGGCTTGCCGCGACTTCGGTGTCGCCAGAGAAAAACTAAATATTGAAATCATCTCGGAAGGATCGGGGGGATTTTTAGGACTGGGTGCGAAAAAAGCCAAAATTCGTGCATCACTTCTATCTTTCGACATGGATTTCCCCATGGAGGAGATAAAATATCCGGTTAGCGAAGAAAACACAATGGGACGCAGCTCTGAGCCGAAACCTAAAACTAAACCGAGTTCAAATCAGGAAACTATCAACAAGATCGGGCAAGAGCCGCAAAAAAAGCCACAACCGGCTGCCGACCAGCGGGGAGCCGTAAACTTTCCACGGGAAAATAACCGCTCCGGCGCTTCTCCCGCGGCTGCCGTCGAATCACAACGGCCGGCTAGCCCGTCTGCCACAGAACAGACCGTCCCATCAACAGTCGCTTTAAAAGCCCGGCAACTGCTCGAAGACATTCTCAAGATGATGACCTTTGAGTGCGAGGTTTCTGTATCGGAAACGAATGATACCATCGTCCTCAATATCCAGGGAGACAAAAGCGCGCTTTTAATCGGCAGACGCGGCCAGAACCTGGATGCGCTGCAGTATATTCTGAACAAGGCCGTCAACAGAGCCGAGGCGGAACGTAAGATGATCGTGGTCGATTCAGAGGAATACAGAAAACGCAGAGAAGAAACCCTTCTGAAAATGGCTGAAAGAATCCGTGCGAGAGTCAAAAAAACTCAAAAGCCGATGTCACTTTCGCACATGAACGCCCGTGACAGACGCATAATCCACCTGGCACTGCAGGAAGACGAAGCACTGGTCACTAAAAGCCGCGGCGAGGGTGAGTACAGAAAGGTCATCGTCCTGCCGGTCAGGAAAAACACAGGCGGACAACCGAAAATGAAAAACGGCCAATAGTTTCTGGTTGATGGTGGATAGCCTGACAACCTATCGCCTATAGCCTTTGGCCTTGAACCTTTTTTATGACTCATACAGACACCATCGCCGCCATTGCCACTCCCTACGGTACGGCAAGCACCGGCATGATCCGCGTAAGCGGCCCTATGGCAGGTGAGTTCGGCCGGCAGCTCTTCCGCCCATCCCGTGACGGATGTGCCTGGCAGAGCCATCGACTTTATCACGGCGACATACTCGCCGCAGACGGCATGACCGTGCTTGACGAAGCCTTGGTGACGCTGATGCGTGCTCCCCATTCATTCACCGGCGAAGACGTCCTGGAAATATCCTGCCACGGCAACCCTCTTATTCTGGAATCAATTCTGGAGCGATTGATGGAACTCGGCTGTCGCCCCGCCCGCCCCGGAGAATTCACCCAGCGTGCTTTCCTAAATGGCCGTATGGACTTGTCGCAGGCCGAAGCTCTGGCCACACTTATCTCAGCCCAGTCGGGAAAAGCCCGCAGAATCGGCCTGGCACAGTTAAAAGGTTCACTGGGACAGCGCATCGATGAGCTGAGAGCCTCACTGATTGACGCTTTAGCCATCATGGAGGCGCTCATTGATTTCGGTGATGATGTCCGGCCCGAAGATGCTCCTGTACCCGCCGGTCAAATAGCCGTAGCAATAACGGAAATTGAAAATCTTTTGTCCACCTACCGGCAGGCGAAATTTCTCACCTCCGACCTGGAGGCGGTCATCATCGGCAAACCCAATGCAGGTAAATCCAGTCTGCTAAACGCCCTGGCCGGTAAAAAGAAGGCCATCGTAACGGATATCCCCGGTACCACGCGCGATCTCATCACAGAAACTATTGGCATCAACGGCCGAAGCGTTCGCCTGACGGACACAGCCGGTCTCCGAAAACCGCAGGACATCATAGAAAAGGAAGGAATCGGCCTGGTTAAGGAAAGCATTGTTCAGGCGGATGTCTTAATTATAGTACTCGACGGCAGTACCCCCCTGACTAAAGAAGATACGGATATTCTGGAACAAAATAAAAGTGCCGCACGAAAATCTATCATCGCGATTAATAAAACCGACCTGCCGCCGGCCTGGGCGTCTCACGAGCTCACAGCACAATTCAGTGGCGATTTTGATGTCCTGAACATTTCGGCCAAATTTGGCGCCGGGCTCGATGAACTGAAAAATAAGCTGGCGAGCCTGGCAGGCCCCGACGACAATCAGGACGGCAGTGTCGTAATAACGCAGCTGCGCCATAAACTGTCGCTGGAGAAGGCGTTGGCAGGCATCACGGCGGCATCGGAGTGCCTGCAGACGGGCCAGTCTCCGGAATTTGCCGCCTTCGAGCTGCGAGTAGCGATCGATGCACTCGACGAAATCACCGGCAAAGTCATTCAAGACGACGTTCTTGATAAAATCTTTTCGACCTTTTGCATCGGAAAATAACAATACAGGCGCCGGCCAATGATCGGGGAACCACTCCGGAACGCTCTTTCCGGCTGGCCACCGGGCTTTGGCGTCCCCGGTGACGAAGCCCGCCTCCGGGGGGTTTTTAAAACCGGTTTGACGCTAATTCACAATATGGACAAGCTTTTCGCTTGTATCCACCGGCACATTTGTCATTTCGGCATCGGTAACAAACGTATATTTTTGCCTTCCGAACCGGATCGCATCATCATAGGAAACCATATAAATATCGATATTGGCACGGTTACGCCAATGCGTACGGTCTTTGACCACAAAAGTACCGAGATTACCGATCCTGACCCTGCTCCCGAGTTTCATACCTTTTTTTTCCAGGTCGCGGGAGACGGCGATAATGCCCGGCCTGACCATTTCACCGGATGACGTCACACCTTTATTGTGGTAGCATTCAGTCAATGTGTATGCCGTGACATCAACCTGCATCTCCTGAGCCCATGCGCAGGCGGGATACGCAAACACAAAGCAAATCATTGGGAGTAAGGCTTTAGCTGCCAGCTGATTAATTCTCTTCATCATACCTCCTTACATACAAAAGAGCCCCTTGCTCCTTTGGCACAATCGCTTTTATATTCGTCTATGCGTGCCTGAGGCCCTTCTATACAAACACTCTTTCGCAAGAGTGGAATTTACCGGTCGTCCTTACTGCCTGAATTGCTATTTTGTCACCGTATGCTGACTGATTAAACAGGTTTACAGAAGAACTTGCTATGAAGGTCGCGGTATATATCCGCCTCATCCGCCCGTGTCAACCTTTATTTTATTGCAGCGCAAAATATTTTTTCCATCCCGGATCCGGATTTTTTTATTAATCAGATGCTGGGACAGATCAAAATGAGTGGTTCATTTTTACAATGACAAGTGGCGAGCCGGCGGACATTGTCTCATTCTTTTATTATTTCAAGCACTTAATGAAATATTTATTTGGGCACGTCTTTTGCTGCTTTATTTTTAAAAGATTTTATGTATGGTAATCTCCGAAAATGCGAGCTATAAAAGCGCGCATCACCATGGATGGAAAGGAAAGACACCATGCCCGAATTTGTCAGATGCAAAGCCTGCGGGTACGTTACCACAAGGGGGCGACTGAAAGATGTCTGTCCGGCCTGCGGTGTTCCGGCCAAAATGTTTGAGCCCTATACCCATACAGTTTCCCTCAAGCGGCGACGAATTCTTGACCTGCACACTCATCCGGTGCTGGTCCACTTCCCTCAGGCATTTGCTCTGACTCTGTGCGGCCTGTCTTTCCTTGTCTTTTTCATGAGCGGAAAAGCCCAAGAGGCGATATTTTCCACCTTGCGCGTCCTTTCGCTGCTACTGCCCTTGACCGTGATTTTCGCCATCATCACCGGTGTGCTTGATGGGAAAATAAGGTTCAGGAAGGTCACCACACCCTTGCTGAAAAAGAAAATAGTTCTGAGTGTAATTTTTTTTCTTGCAGCACTGGCAATGGCGGCGCTGGCTGCCTGCGGAGATATACAGGTGTTTTCCCTGCACTTGTCCCATTTTCTCCTGGGTATAGTAGTTACACTGTGTGGCACACTTTTGGGCCTGATCGGCGGAACTCTTTTAGATTCGAAATTTCCCGGATAACTCCACCGGTACAATGGTAAAAGGAGGCAAAGCATGAAAAGGAAAAGCGTACGGGTTTTACTCTTGGTATTGATTGTTTTTCCCGCACTGTGCCTTTTGGTCCAGGCGGGTTTGACCTCGCCGCCGGAAGACATTACTCTCCGGTACAATAAAAGCACGCAGGCCCTGCTGGTGACCATTACCCATAAATCAATGCTCAAAGGCTCTCATTTCATCAAATATGTCGAGGTCAGGAAAAACAACAACGTCGTCAGCATTGAAACATACGAATCACAACCGGCGGGAACATTCACCTACTCTTACAGAGTGCCGGCCATTGAAGATGACCTGATAACCGTCACGGCAACCTGCAGCAGGGGTGACACCAAAACCTCCTCCGCATTGACGGTGCAATAGAAGAACAGGCCAATCCCTCTCCGCAGGGTACCATTTACGCCCGGCCCACTCCGGCCGCTCCGGCGGCACGAACTTTCCTGCAGGGCATTTGCATATATAATTCTTCCCTCTCCAGGCCTTTACGCCCGAAAAACACCCTCTTGCCTTCCCGCCGCAGCTGCTTTAAGCTGCGGCTCTTCACCGGCACTTCCCGGTGATAAAAAATAAGGGGTCATTCAATCATTGCAGACGGAAATATTTGATCTGGTCATTCGGGGCGGCACGCTCTTGACGATGTCGGCCGATATGCAAATAATCGAAGACGGGGTTGTCGCCATAAAAGCCAACCGTATCGAACTGGTGGGGAAAAACATTCAACCCGGCGCCGACAAGGTCATCCGTGCGGACGGCTGCCTGGTCATACCGGGTCTTGTCAACACCCACGCCCATCTGCCGATGGTTTGTTTCCGGGGCATGGCCGACGATCTGGCGTTGATGGACTGGCTCGAGAATCATATTTTCCCGATGGAGGCTCGCTTCGTTGACAAAAAACTGGCCTATGACGGGGCCATGCTGGCTATCGCGGAAATGATCCTCTCCGGCACGACAACCGTATGTGACGGGTATTTTTTTGAAAATCACATCGCTTCAGCAATTCAGAGCTGCGGGATGCGTGCGGTGGTGGCGCAGGGTTTTGCCGACTTCGCGACACCGGACAATACCGGACGCGAAAAAATTATCTCGACCGCCGAGCGATTCGTCAGGCGCTGGAAACAGTATGCACCACTTGTCACGCCAGCCTTTTTCTGTCATTCCGCCTATACCTGCTCGCCGCAGACCCTTGTCGCTGTGAAGGCGGCGGCACGTGATGCAGGTGTTCAGTACATGCTCCATCTTATGGAGCACGAGGAAGAGGCCCGGACCATCGAGAGTCGTTACGGGAGAAAACCTGTGCCCCACCTGCTGGAGCTGGGCGTGCTCGACAGCGAAACAGTGGCAGTGCATTGCAACTGGCTCTCACCGGAAGACATTAAAGTCTTTGCAAGCCAAGGCGTGAGAGTCTCCCATAACCCGGCAAGCTCCATGAAACTGGCCGCCGGAGTGGCGCCGATACCGCAAATGCTCAGCCGGGGCATACCGGTCGGCCTGGGGACGGACGGGGCCGCCAGCAACAATACGCTGGATATGTTTCAGGAAATGAATCTTGCGGCAAAAATTCACAAAGCGGTCAGCCTCGATCCCACGGCAATGAGTGCGGCGGAGGTCGTGCGGATGGCGACAATCGGAGGAGCGAGGGTTCTGGGACTGGACAACCTCATCGGCTCCATCGAAGAGGGAAAACTCGCGGACATCATCATTTTGGACATGAACCAGCCCCACCTGACGCCGCTTTACAACCCCTACTCTCAGCTTGTCTATGCCGCACGTGGTGCAGATGTAATAACAAGCATCATCGACGGAAAAATCGTTATGGAGAACAGGAGCCTGTTGACGATAGATCCGGCGACGGCGATGCAAAATGTGCTAAACATCGCCGCCCGCATCGCCTCGGAGGACAAACCATGACAAGACGGCCGGGACCTCAGCGGCGCCTTCAATAATCCCGGCACGTACCTATTCTATTTCTGCGGCACAAAAAGCTTTAAATAGCGGCCGTAACCTTCTTTTTCCAGATCCTCTTTCGGTATAAACCGCAGTGCCGCCGAATTCATGCAGTAGCGCATGCCGGATGGCTTCGGTCCGTCCGGGAAAACATGCCCCAGATGAGAATCCCCGTGGCGGCTGCGCACCTCTGTGCGGACCATGAAATGACTGCGGTCCTCAAGCTCGACGATATTGGCAGGCTCCAAGGGGCGTGTGAAGCTGGGCCAGCCGGTTTTCGAATCGTATTTGTCCAGTGAACTGAAAAGCGGCTCACCGGAAACAACATCCACATAGATGCCCTCCTGTTTGTTGTCTACATATTCATTATCGAAAGGGGGCTCGGTAGCATTTAGTTGCGTCACACTATATTGCAGTTTTGTCAGTCTACGCCGGAGTGTTTCATCATCCGGCTTACCGTAGCCCGGTGATACGGCCCCAGCGCCGCCCTGCCAGGTTTTCTGTAAAAAGGATTCCCGGCCCGAAGCGCTGCGATAGATTTTATAATGGCGGGCGTTTTTCACTTCGTAGTCCTGATGGTAATTCTCCGCCGGATAAAAAGATCCAAACTTGATCAACTCCGTCACGATGGGCCTGTCAAACTTGCCCGAATCACCGAAAGCTTTGATGACCTTGCCGGCAATTTCCCTTTCTTCTTCCGTGGTATAAAAAATCGCGGTTCTGTAGGAAGGCCCTCGATCGGCAAACTGCCCTCCCCCATCCGTCGGATCAATATGACTCATGAAATATTGCAGTACCTTTTCGTAGGACACCTGTGCTGTGTCGTAATGGACCTGAACGGTCTCAATGTACCCCTGCGCCGCGTGCGACTCATAAGTCGGGTTTTCTCCCCTCCCGCCCGCGTAGCCGGAAACAACCTTTACTACACCCGGCAACTTCTTCATATCGGCCGCCACACACCAGAAACACCCGCCCGCCACCGTGGCTACGGCAATTTTACCCGCCTTGTCATTTTTCACCATTTCCTGTCGCACCTCCCCCGATACAGCGCCTTCGTTGGCACAGGCGCAGAGAAAACATAATATTATCAAATTAATCCAAAATGTCTTCAAAAGCTTGCCCTCTTTCGGAACGACACGGGCCATCCCGGATGAATAAAGTTTATTGATGATTGAAGGAATGTCAATCGGCTGAGTGTGAACAAAAAAGAGCAAAAACCCTAAACGATAATGCAGGAAAACATGAAAGAGACGGACGACGACTTCGCGGCAGGCACTATCGTGAACAACCCGGGCAAACAACTTTTTTCATCACCCTCTATTCGTTTGAAAAGAATATCCGGCTCGTTTCCCGGGAATTAACATTTTATATTTTTTTACGTACTCACAAAAAGCGGCGCCGATCGCTTTCGGTCGGCACCGCTTCCATCGGCTATGCTTTTGTCTTTACTTTTTCCTGGTTGTTTTTTGTTTTTCTTCTTTGACGGTGATCTTTTCAGCCGTCATCTTGTAGTCGATGGTCACTTTGGCGCCGACTTTCAGGTCTCCGGCCACATTCGTAGCGGGGCTTTTGGCCAGTTCCCATTTATCCTTTCCCTTTTGGACAATGATCACATCATCGGTGATTTCCAGAACCGGGCCGGTCACCTGATAGGATTTAGGACCTGCCGCAAACACCACCACGGCAAACAAAACCATCACGCTCGCCAACAATAAAATTTTTTTCATAAACACCATCCTCCTTTTTTTAATTGAACGGTGCCCGTCTCATCTGCAGGCACTTTATTTGTCACAGCGGAAAATAATCCGTAACTCTTTTTACCGATTTTTGATTTATGATTTTATTATTTGGAACAAATGCGCTATTAGTGCGCTGTTTGAGCTTTTCTTAACAAAATGCACGAATGTTGTCAAAGCAAACAAACAGGAGAATTGACTGGCAATGTTTTTGCGGTTTGATCATAAACGAGAGGCGTACCTGTCATGACGACAATCAAAACCCCGCCACCCCGGCTTGACTATCCCTGCCTGTGGCTCTACAAAGTCATCGGCACCGACCGTGATGAAATCCAAAACGCCGTCAGCGGTATCATCCGCGACCGGTCTTACAAAATATCCCTGTCGCGTCACAGCGAAGGCGCAAAGTATGTTTCCTTGAATGTCGAAGTTATGGTGGAAAGTGATGCGCACAGAACAGCCCTGTACGAGGCGATCAAGGCACACCCGGCGGTGAAAGTGGTTTTGTAGGTAATTGTCTGAAAATGTTTAGCCGAAAACTCATGCCGGGGATTTTCTTTCTTTCCACTTTTTTTTGATATTGCTTCGATGGTTGAAGACGATCAGAACGAAAGCGGCCAAAGCACCGGCGGAGGCGGGCCAATCCCACTGGTAAGTGGCGGCCAGCCCCACCGAAAGTGTGGCAACCATAAAAAATGACGCGATAAACGGCACGCGTCTCACCCAGTAAACCGTAACCCAGAAAATAGCGGCCAAAAGAGCCGCCCACGGCACGCAAAGCACTGTGAACCCCAGATAGTTGGCAACTCCCTTGCCGCCCTTGAAGCCATGCAGACAGGGAAAGGCGTTCCCCAGAACCAGAAAGAAAGCCGCCCACACAACCCAGGGGCCGCTCACGAAATACATTGCCAACGCGGCCACCCCTATCGCGCGGCCGATGTCGAGTATAAAAACCAGCACCGCCCACGGAAGCCCCGCCAGACGGTACACGTTGGTCGTTCCGGCGTTGCCGCTGAAGCTCAGTCGCGGGTCGGCCCTGCCGGCGATTTTAAAAAACAAAATGGCAAAATTTATGGATCCGATAAGATATGACAAAAGACAGATGATTAAAACTTTTTCCATGCCCCTTCCCTGACCCACCCGGGCGGGTGCATCCGCCCCCGTGTGATGTCCCTCATGCGCAAGCCGGTAATACTCTCACATAATACACCATCTTGCTCAAAAATCCAGACGTCAAAACAAAGTTCGCTCTCTGTCGCAGTCGGGACAATACGGGCCAGATAGTTTTTTTCTTTTTTTGTTGCCTGATGAATGATGCGGCGGTCGATACCGACCGGAAAAGGAACAATGCCGGCATATCTCTGTCCCCAGACACAGGCGGCGTGCATGGCTGCATCAAGGACAAAGGGCGAGCCCAGCAGCGTTTCATCCGCCTGCCCGGTGCCTCCTGCAATGGAGGCCAGTGCCCAATCCTTACAAATCGCCAGCTCGCCGATGATATTCTGGTAGGAGGGGCCAAAGGGAATTAATTCACGATAAATTTTGTCGGAGGGAATAAAAATACAATCCCGCCGCGCCTCGACCGCTTCATATGAAGGCACGGCCGTCTGCGGGGAAATATCTACATGCGCAAAAGTAACACATGCATGTTCAAGACGTCTGCTGATGGGGGATTTCCTTACTTTCAGCAAACTGAACAAAGATGCTTTTATACCCGACGGTGATTGTTCAACATCCACCTCAAGGTCTAATACTTCCGCCCCTGGTTCAATGACCAGGAGGCGCGGAAATTGCGCGTCCGCCTGGTGATGAAGATTCGCTCCGGGGTGAAGCTCCCCTGCGATGCGCGCCAGCAGGATGAGCGACTCCACAGCCGGCAGCACCGCTTTACCTTCAAAATGATGGTCACGCAAACAGGGGGCAACGGGGATGATGACCGGCAGCCGTTTTTTCATATTGTCTTGGGGAAGTTCTGCCACAACCGGACTGTTTTCGGATCGACCGCCACCGGCCGGCCGGCTGCGTTGGCTGCGCAGTGTTTGGTGAACCCTCTGCACACCTCATAGCCTTTTTCCGCATTCGTAATTACATAATCGAATTGCAGGCGCACCCGCTCCAGATTAACAGGCCGGGTGTAAATGTACATGAGATCATCATAAACCAGCGACTGGTAAAAGGTAACCCCCAGATCGTAGATCGGGTATGTATAGCCGCTGTCTTCTATTTCTTTGTAGGGATAGGCAAAATCGCGCATCAGCGATGTCCGGCCCAGCTCAAAATAGCGCAGATAATTGGCGTGATATACGATCTGAGCGCGATCCGTATCCGCATACAGCACGCGGCATTCCGCCCGATGCCAGGCCAGGCCGGTGGTGCGGTCGCGCACGATCCGCTTATCGTCCGGATAAGTTTCAGGCACAAATGGTTTAGGTTTCATCTCAAACTCCCCGGAAAATCACGCAGCAGTTGGTGCCGCCGAACCCGAACGCGTTGGACAGGGAAATTTCATATTGCTGCCTGCGGGCGGCATTGGGTACCACGTCAATGTCGGCAAATTCCGGATCGGGAAAATAATTTATTGTCGGCAGAATCACACCCCGGCGCATTCCTTCGATAGTCAGAGCCGCTTCGATGGCGGCGGTCGCCCCCAGCGTGTGGCCAAGCTGCGACTTGTTGGACGACACGGGGATATTTTCCAGTTGTTTGCCGAATACCTCACGCAGGCATTTGATTTCCGTCCTGTCACCCTTGGGAGTGGAAGTGCCGTGGGCATTGACATATTGAATATCGGACGGTGCAAGGCCCGCGTCTTGTATCGTCTCTTGGAGCGCTCTCACAATCGTCGCCGGATTGGGGCTTGTTTAGTGATAGGCGTCCGAGGTCCATCCGACCCCCAGCACCTCCGCCCGCGGCACGGTGCCGTGCGCCCGGAT